>CAJWDI010000063.1:0-10759 GCA_913031185.1 uncultured Flavobacteriaceae bacterium
TTTCTCATTTTGACACCTCACCCGATTTTACAGCGGCCAATGTCAAGCCACAAATCATTGAGAATTATGATGGCAAAGACATTGTTTTAAATGCCGAAGAAAACATTGTTCTTTCACCAAACTATTTTGAGGATTTGTTGCTTTACAAGGGACAAACTCTTATCACGACCGATGGAACAACTTTGTTAGGGGCAGATGATAAAGCAGGTGTATGTGAAATTGTTAGCGCAATGGAATATTTGGTTAAGCATCCTGAAATCAAACATGGACCGATCAAAGTTGGGTTTACGCCCGACGAAGAAATTGGTCGTGGTGCCCATAAGTTTGACGTGGCTAGATTTGGCGCCGAATGGGCTTACACCATGGACGGCAGTCAAATTGGTGAATTGGAATACGAAAACTTCAATGCGGCGAGTGCAAAAATTACTGTTCATGGAAAAATTGTTCATCCAGGCTATGCCAAAGGTAAAATGATCAACTCAATGTATTACGCTCAAAAATTCATAGAAGGTTTGCCGGCAGATGAAACGCCGGAAACTACAGAAGGTTATGAAGGTTTTTTTCATTTACATAACATTCAAGGAAAGGTTGAAAAAACAGTTTTAAACTATATTATTAGAGACCACGACTTGATGAAATTTAAAATCCGTAAAGATACCATCAAGGCCCTAGTAAATGATTTGAATAGGCGTTTTGATAAAGTGCATTTTGAAATAGAGATTAAAGATCAGTATTTTAATATGAAAGAAAAAGTAACTCCAATGATGCACATTGTAGACATTGCAGAAGCGGCCATGAAAGCCTTAAACATAAAACCACTAATCAAGCCCATTCGGGGAGGTACTGATGGCTCACAATTGAGCTATATGGGGCTACCCTGTCCAAATATTTTCGCTGGTGGTCATAATTTTCATGGGCGCTATGAATATGTTCCTTTAGAAAGTATTTTAAGTGCGACTGAAGTCATCTGTAAAATTGCAGCCTTGACCCAAGAACGCTACCAATAAAAAAAGCTGCAGATGCAGCTTTTTTTATAATCGACAGTTCTTCTGTACTATTTTTTTGTGGGTGCATTCAATTTCTGGGTCATCTCAATGGACAACGCAGAACGTTCAAATTTAATTTTTCCAGCCAAAGTTTCAACCACACAAGAGTTGTCTTTATCATTGAGTGCGGCAATTTTGCCGTGCATCCCAGATTTTGTAATGACACGATCCCCTTTTTTTAAATTGGCTGCAAATTGTTTTTCTTTTTTGTTGCGCTTGAGCTGGGGCGCTAAAATAAAAAAGTAAAACACCAATAATATTAGGATTAAAGGGGTATAATTACTGAGGTTTTCCATAGGATAATATTAATTATTGTTTTTTGACAACTGCTGGGGTAGGCGCATTGGGATCTGGCTTTACAAAGGCGGTAATGCGAACTTGCTCTCGTCCTTTTTCGGTATTGGTTGTTAAGGTTATCGTTTTGGAAACCTTGTTGGCACCTTTACCATTAAACTTAACTGAAAACTCAGAAGATTCGCCTGGCATTAGAGGGTCTTTACTCCATCCTTGAGGAACGGTACAGCCACAGGTACTTTTGATATCTGTTACTACGAGAGGAGATCGCCCTGAATTTGTGTATGAAAAAACCGTTTCAACAGCCGTTCCATTTTCAATCTCACCAAAGTCGTGTAAGGTTTTATCAAAACTGATGGTCGGAAAAACAATGGTCTGGGCATCGCGCTCAGCAGCTTTTTCAACATTGTCTTGGTTAATTTTTTCAGTTGCATTTTCTTTACATGAGTTCATAGGCAGTATCGCCAAGGCCAAAAGAATTAAGCTTATTTTTTTCATATCCTATTTATTTAGTTGTTATCAAATTGGAGGTAAATTTAATAAAATTACATTAAACCACGCCCTTTCTTATTCAGGGTTTTTTGATTTCTATAATCCTTTACAATTTTGTCCAAAACTCCGTTAATAAAAACATTGCTTTTAGGAGTTGAGTATTCTTTTGCTAGCTCAATATATTCATTGATGGTTACTTTGGTTGGAATGCTTGGAAACTCTTGAAATTCACATATCGCCATCTGAAGTAATACAAAATCAATTTTTGCTATGCGATCCTTATCCCAGTTTTTGGTTTTTGAAATAATTTCTGCATTGTAAGCTTCATAATTATCACGCGTCGCTTTCATGAGTTTAAACCCAAATGTTTCGTCTTCTTTATCTTTGAATAAATTGGGAGTAAAAAAATCAGTTTTTAACTTAGAGGTTAACCGTTTAAACAATTTAACAATAAAGGTATTGACTACTGGAAAGTCATCCACCCAGGTGATATTTTTATCTTGAAAATAGTCATAAAGTTTATTATTGGATACAATAATTTCTCTAAAAATCTCAACGACGAAAGTCACATCATTCTCTAATGAAGATTCACAACTGCTCATAAAAGATTCGTACAAATTGCTTTTAATTAAGTCCTGGTAAATTAATTCAACATATTCTCCGTCCTGTTCCCAATATTGAATTTTATGCGATTCTAATTCAGCTTTTAAGGCGGCATCCTCCGCCAATTTTTCTAGCAAAAAATTATCTACAAAACGCATGTTTGGGTTTGCATCTTCTTGCGTTTTTATGTGTTTATTTTGAGATCTCTTTTGGTGGTCTATGGCTCTTTCTCTGAGCTTGATAAGCAAAGAGGTCATTAAAAGATACAACTTGTACATATGCGCCATGCTGCTTTGCAATTGCGAGGCCGAATCCTCTTCTGTGGTGTTGGTGGTCTGCGCATACAACACTTGCATGACTTTAGCGCGAATATGACGTCTATTGAGCATAATAGAAAAGAACTTTGCGTATCAAACTGTGATTATTTTTGTGTGGTTTGATCTAATTCGAGTTGCAAAAATAGTATTATTTTGAACTTTAGGAATTGAAAAATAGTTTTTTTATAACATAATTAATGAATCCTAAAAAGTATCTTTGTTTTGAATCATATAGATGAAAGCGCTAAGTCATATTAACAAATACTTTGTAAAGTACAAACACAAAATAATACTAGGTGTATTTATTGTGGCGTGTGCTAAGATTTTTTCATTGTTTACTCCTCAATTGATTGGTGATATCATCACCTTGGTAGCCCAGCAAATAGATAATCCATTGCCCGAATCCGAATTTAAATCCGCTATTCGTTTTAAAATTCTGTTGATTTTAGGAGCAGCCTTAGCCACGGGATTATTTACTTTTTTAATGCGGCAAACACTTATTAATGTTTCAAGATATATCGAATTTGATTTAAAAAATGAAATATACCAGCATTACCAATCCCTTTGTTTGCCTTTCTACAAGCAAAACAGAACTGGGGACTTGATGAATCGAATTACAGAAGATGTTGGCAAGGTTCGCATGTATGTTGGTCCGGCTGTAATGTATACCATTAATACATTGACCTTGTTTACAGTAGTCCTCATTTACATGTACAGTAAAGCACCAACACTCACGCTTTATACAATTTTACCATTGCCAATATTATCATTATCCATTTACCTTTTAAGCAAATTAATACACAGACGAAGCACCATTGTGCAAGCCCAACTTTCAACTCTTTCTTCTGCAACACAAGAAATTTTTAGTGGCATCTCTGTAACAAAAGCCTATGCGATCGAAGCGCAAACACAAGAGGATTTCACTAAGCTTTCCAACAGTCAACGCAGTAAACGTTTGAATTTGACTAAAATACAAGCCTTTTTCTTCCCCTTGATGTTATTGCTCATTGGAACCAGTAACTTAATTGTTATATATGTGGGGGGACAACAATACATCCAAGGAGACATTCAAGAACTAGGAACCATTGCCGAGTTTATTATTTATGTCAATATGCTGACCTGGCCTGTGGCATCTGTTGGCTGGGTGACTTCTCTTGTTCAGGAAGCTGAAGCCTCTCAAAAACGCATCAATGAGTTTTTAAAACAAAAACCATCTGTAGTCAATACTCAAGCTGAAAGCACTGAAATTAAAGGAAAAATTGTCTTTAAAAATGTGCATTTAACATACGGAGATACAAATATTGAAGCATTAAAAGGAATAAATTTTGTTTTGGAGAAAGGAAAAACCCTGGCTATAATTGGAAAAACTGGTAGTGGAAAATCGACAATTTTAGAACTCATTGGAAGGATGTATAATTGCACTTCAGGCAGCATTGAAATTGATGATAAAAACATTGAAAATATTAATTTATACGACTTAAGAAATAGCATTGGTTATGTGCCTCAAGATCCTTTTTTGTTTTCTGATTCTATTAAAAATAACATCAAGTTTGGAAATAATAATGCCTCTGATGAAGAAGTTAAACAAGCTGCAGAAAAAGCGGTGGTACACAAAAACATCATTAAGTTTTCAATGGGTTATGACACCGTTCTTGGCGAACGTGGCATCACGCTATCTGGAGGTCAAAAACAACGCATTTCAATTGCGCGTGCTTTTATAAAAACCCCTAGAATCTTGATGTTAGATGACTGCTTATCGGCAGTAGATACAGAGACCGAAGAAGAAATTCTTGAAAATTTGGAGCATATTTCCAAAGATCGAACAACACTCATTGTAAGCCATAGAATTTCGTCGGTTAAAAATGCTGATGCGATTTTGGTTATCGATAAAGGTCAAATAATTCAACAAGGCACACACAATGAATTAATTAGTAAAGAGGGCTATTACAAAGCGCTTTACAAAAAGCAATTGCATGAATCTGCGCGCTGATTTCAACGATTCATCACTTGATAAATAATAGTATAAAAAAGTTGTCGAGGTCATATATTTTTTTCATTTTTGATCCTAACAATACAGAACTCAATAAAAGTAAAGATGTACGAAAGAGAACAAGATATTTTATCTAAAGCCCTTAGGGCCGGCAGGAGAACGTATTTTTTTGATGTTAAAGCCACCAAAGCTGGAGACTATTACTTAACCGTTACGGAAAGTAAAAAATTCACAAATGAAGACGGTTCTTTTCATTTTAAAAAACACAAAATCTATTTATATAAAGAAGATTTTAATGAATTTAAAGCCATTCTTGAAGAAATGACAGATTTTATCATTAAAGAAAAAGGAGAGGAAATTATCAGTGATTACAACCCAGATCAAGCATTTTCAAACAATGAAAGTGAATAGACTGTAGATGGATTTTGTGTTGTAAAAATAGAGTTTAAAGCTATTGAACACTTGAGCCATTTGGAACCTTCTTAGAGGGATTCAGTAAAACAACACCTGCTTTATCTTCCGCGCCCAAAATCAAACACTGGCTTTTGAAGTTTGCAATTTGCTTGTCTTTAAAATTAACATTGGCTATAATTTGTTTTCCAACCAAATCCGCTTTGGTGTAATGTGATGTTATTTGCGCTGAAGATTTTTTGGTGCCCAGTGGGCCAAAGTCTATGGTCAGTTGATAGGCGGGTTTGTGTGCTGCAGGAAACGCTTTAACTTCAATTACCGTTCCTACTCGTAAATCAATTTTTTGAAAATCTTCAAATGAAATTTCAGACATATTATACGTAACTTTACATTGTAAAGATATCATTAAAAAATAAAAAATCATGGCTAGAACACCCTCAAATATGTTACCCTTAGGCACCAAGGCTCCCGCTTTTAACTTATTGGATACTACCAATGACACCTATAAAAACTTAGAACACTTACAAGGCGCGCAAGGGACTGTTATCGCTTTTATATGTAACCATTGCCCTTTTGTAATTCACATCAATCAAGCCCTTGTAAATACGGCGAACCTTTATCAAGAAAAAGGGATTAATTTTATTGCTATTTCAAGTAACGATATAGAAAAATATCCACAAGATAGCCCAGAAAAAATGAAATTACATGCCCTTGATACAGGCTATTCTTTCCCTTACTTGTATGACGAAACACAAGAAGTTGCCAAAGCATATGATGCGGCATGCACTCCCGATTTTTATTTATTTGATAGTAATTTAAAACTTGTATACCGCGGTCAAATGGATGCTTCAAGACCTGAAAACGGGCTTAAAAATGATGCTTCAGATTTAATACATGCCATGGAATGTCTGATAAAAAAAACGCCAAACGAAGCGGTTCAAAAACCAAGTATTGGATGCAATATCAAATGGAAACCAACTAATCTTCCATCTTAACAATAAATAAATCCTCGTATTTTAATATAAAAGCGGATTGGTTTATATAGCCTCCTCCTTCACCTTTCACATAGTTGAACTTATTTTCTAAATACTTAGTTTGCGTGGTGGTTAAATCGTTGTAAAAAGATTCGAAAGATGCCAATCGCAAAAGTAAATCTAAAGTCAGGTCAAAACCACGTGTGGCGTAACGTGTTGGATAAGTTCCAAACTTTTCGTTATAGCGTTTTGCAAAAGAACTCAATTGCTCATTGTAGTGGTATACAGATGGGAATTGAAAATTTAAATTAGATAAATCTGCATTGGATATATTATTCCCAGTAAAAGCCTTGTTATGGTTAGTAGTCATCAATGTGAGTTCGCGTTCAACCTCAATTTCAATGTCTTCTTCATCTTCATTTTCGGCTGCTTCTTTTTCTATAGTAATACCATTCAAACCATTGAGCATGCTTGTTACATTGGATGCAAAACTCTCATTATTGGTTTCCAAAAATACCAAAGTTTTTCCTGGAAGCAGGGCCTTCTGAACGGTTTCAAATTCAACATAATATTGTTCTTTGCCTGAGTCATCCCGTTGAGAGCGCAAAACATTGGCCATTGGAAAGGCATTCCGAATTTTAGAAACGCGGGTCATGGATTTTGAATCTGAAATGATCAATATTTGATTTGGTATGCTGTCTTTTTTTGCATAGGTCAATAACTTATCAGCCATCCAATCATCTGCGGGAATACTTTGGATAAGATTGCTGTTAAGGGCATCAAATTTTACAAATGGAGACACCACTGCAGTATTGGATGCTTGTAAAGACTGAGCTACCTGCTTGCAATTGCCTGAAATTATCGGACCAATTACAAGGTCATATTTTGACAAATCATTATTTAGCAACAGTTTTTGGGTCTTTTGGGGGTTGGCCTCCGTGTCAAAAACTTCAAGATTGATAGAAATACCGAGTTGTTTGGCCGAATCTAAAGCCATTTCAAGGCCGGCATAAAATTCTGTAGAAATACGAATGTAACCATCGCGTTGAATCTGTTTTTTCGCCAAATGAATGGAATCAAAATCAATTGAATTGGTTTTAAAGGGTAACAATAGAGCAATTTCTTTTGGATTAAAGTGCTTTAATTGAGCTGTTAAGTCCGTAATTTTCAAATCGACTCCTTTTAAATTTGACTTTGGAACTTTCAATACCATGCCGTTTTTTAGACCCGTTTCTTTTAAAATAGGGTTTAATTGTTCCAAGCTGTGCCGATCAATACCTAATTTTTTAAACAAGCGGTAATAACCCTCTTTGGGCAGCACTTCATAAAAATCAAAACGTGGATCTGAAACTGTTTGCTCTTCATAAGTTTCAATATTGGGAACGTTTATGGATTGACCAATATTTAAAACAGCGCTCAAATTTGGATTCAAAGCCTCTAACTCCTGAACTGAGATTCCAAACTTATAGGCAATGCGCCATTTTCCTTCTTTTGGTAAGACTTTATAAGTTCGCAGCGCCTTAGGGGGTACAACAACCGTGCGTGTTTTATATTTCGGAATGTAAATTTTGTCTTTGAACTTAAGTGTGGTTTCGTATAATTTCTGATTGTTTTTTTTAATTTCTTCAATAGAAACATTATATTTTTTGGAAATACTGTACAGACTCTCTTTTCGCTTGACACGATGAATTTTATAGGAAACAACTTCTTCAATCTCTTTGGTCTCTAAGCTCTTTTTTTGAATGGGGTTAGGAATGAGCAAAACATTCCCAACCAAAAGTTGATTTTTTGCCTCAGGGTTAAGGTCGATAATATCCTCTGGCAGAACACCGTAACGCTGAGCAATAGCTTCTAAATCATCTGTAGAATCAATGGTGTGTTCGCGCAAGACTTGGGCAGACACCAAATTGATGAAGAGCATTAAAATCCCGCTAAAAAAGAGTTTATTCATGTTGTATTATGGGTTCAATAGGAGTTTAAAACTAATGCGCTTATCTGAGATATCCAAATATTATTCCCATTCTATGGTCGCTGGCGGCTTGGAACTGATGTCATACACCACTCTGTTCACGCCTTTGACCTTATTGATGATTGCATTTGAGGTTTTTTGTAAAAACTCGTAAGGCAGATTTACCCAGTCCGCAGTCATGCCATCGGTACTTTCCACAGCCCTGAGGGCTACACATTTTTCGTAGGTACGTTCATCTCCCATCACACCAACACTGTTAACTGGCAGCAACATGGCCCCTGCTTGCCATACTTTATCGTATAAATCCCATTCCCGCAAACCATTGATAAAAATTGCATCAACTTCTTGTAAAATACGGACTTTTTCAGCAGTAATATCTCCTAAAATACGAATGGCCAATCCAGGTCCTGGAAAAGGATGGCGGCCTAATAATTGTGCATCAATACCCATAGAAGCACCTACACGGCGCACTTCGTCTTTAAACAAAGCCTTAAGCGGCTCAACAACCTTTAATTTCATAAAATCCGGTAAACCACCGACATTGTGATGACTTTTTATGGTTGCACTGGGGCCACCAGTAGCCGAAACACTTTCAATCACATCTGGGTAGATGGTGCCTTGCGCCAACCACCTGACATCTTGTATCAGCTGGGCTTCATCATCAAAAACTTCGATAAAAACACGCCCAATGGCTTTTCGCTTTTTTTCTGGATCTTCAATACCTGCCAAAGCATTTAAAAAACGATCCGAAGCATCCACACCTTTGACATTAAGGCCCATACCTTCATATTGTTTCAATACGCTGTTAAATTCGTCCTTGCGCAACAAGCCATTATTGACAAATATGCAATACAAATTTTTTCCAATGGCTTTATTTAATAAAATGGCAGCAACCGTAGAGTCTACACCACCAGAAAGGCCTAAAACGACTCTATCATTGGTGAGTTGAGATTTTAAATTGGCGACTGTTTCTCCAACAAAAGAGTCTGGAGTCCAATCTTGTTTGAGTCCAGCAATGGACACCAAAAAGTTTTCAAGGATTTGTTTGCCATCTGTAGAATGATACACCTCAGGGTGAAATTGAATGGCATAAGTAGACTCCCCCTCAATTTTATAAGCCGCATTTTCCACATCATGGGTACTGGCCAACAAGACCCCATTGGTAGGTAAAGTTTTAATGGTGTCACTGTGACTCATCCAAACTTGACTGCCCTTAGACACGCCTTTAAAAAACAAGTCTTGGTTGTCAATAAATGATAAATTGGCCCGTCCATACTCCCGAGTGTTTGACGGCGCTACATTTCCACCTGAGAAATGGGCTAAATATTGGGCTCCATAACAAACGGCCAATAATGGTTTTTTTGCTCTGATTTCTGATAAATCGGGATGCAGCGCATCATCGCCACGTACGGATTGTGGACTGCCCGAAAGCACCACAGCTTTATAACTATCAATTTGAGCTGGAATTTTATTGTAAGGGTGGATTTCGCAGTATATATTCAACTCCCGTACACGGCGTGCGATGAGCTGGGTGTATTGAGATCCAAAATCGAGAATTAATACCTTGTCATGTTGCATAATCAAAAGTACTGTTTATCTGTAAATTCTAAATAAATTTTTTATAAAAACTTATAAAGAAAAAACATAGAAATTCTGTTGAAAAGGGTCGAACTCAGATTTTAATAATTCTATAAAATCATGACCCAAATGGGCATAATAACTTGAGAAATTGGCGTGACGCTCTTGTAATTTATTTTCTGGAAATAAAGCCGATTTTAAACCCAGTGCCTTCTCAATTTGAGCAGCATGTCGTCTTTTTTCGGCTTTAAAAAGTCTTTTTTCTAAATTAGAAAGCCCTTTAATTTGTTTTTTTTCTTGAGCAGCCACAGCCCCTAAAAATGAAGCATCTGTTTGTTTTGCCATTTTGTAAAGATTTTCAAATTGCTTTTTTAAATGGTTTTTTTGGGGACTAAAATCAAGGGGCTGTTGGCTGTGAAACTTTGTCACTTTAGCGGTTAAAGCATCGTTAGTTAAAAATAAATCGGCAGTAGACAAGCCTAAATCTTTCAAATCTTTTAATTGTTCCTTCGTCATGACTAAAGCTGAATTTCGATGCATTAGAATTGGGAATTCAATTTTAGAGGCCTTAAAATAGGACTTTAATTGCAGCCAATAGGCCAATTCGCCACCCCCACCGGTATAACTTAAATTGGGCAAAATGGTTTCTTGATACAACGGGCGCATCAATACATTGGGTGAAAAGCGTTCAGGGTGCTGTTCAATTTCTTTATAAATTGACTCTAGATCAAATGATATGTCAGTAGCTGAAACACGAAAATTACCGTTTTCTTGTACAATCCGTTCCCGCAAATCATCTAAAATATAAAAAAGGTTGACCTATAGTGTATAATACTTATCAGTTTTTTAAATCGCCTTGTGCGATACCGCGTTGAGGCGGTTTGTTCAGTTCTCTAAAACCGCTTGTATACAGGCAATTTTGGGCTTCTCCTTACTCAACTAGGGAGGAGTCTTTTTTTTACAGTATATCGGAGCAAGCGGCCTCACAGGTTAGCCCAAGTCTGAGTTTGTGGTTGCATAGTTTGAAAGAGACCCGACTATGCGTAAAGGGTTTGCAGTAATGCAGGAACGGCCACGGCTAGCGT
>CAJWDI010000064.1:0-10736 GCA_913031185.1 uncultured Flavobacteriaceae bacterium
CTGGTCGCTATGAATGTTAAAGATTTGACGTGCATATCAAATAATGCAGGCGTTGATGATTTTGGCTTGGGGCACCTACTTCAGAAGCATCAAATAAAAAAAATGATCTCTTCTTATGTTGGAGAGAATGACGAATTTGAACGCCAAATGCTTTCTGGTGAATTGGAAGTCGAACTGATTCCGCAAGGGACTCTGGCAGAGCGTTGTAGGGCTGCTCAAGCGGGTTTTCCTGCGATTTATACCCCTGCTGGTTTTGGGACAGAAGTTGCCGAAGGTAAGGAAACCCGTGAATTTGATGGGAAAATGCACGTCTTAGAATACGCTTTTAAAGCGGACTTCTCTTTTGTAAAAGCTTGGAAAGGAGACACGGCAGGAAATTTAATTTTTAAAGGCACTGCAAGAAATTTCAATCCCAATATGTGCGGCGCAGCGAAAATTACAGTGGCTGAGGTCGAAGAACTAGTACCTGCAGGGGCCTTAGACCCAAACCATATTCACATCCCTGGTATTTTTGTCCAGCGGATTTTTAAAGGGCAAAATTATGAGAAACGCATTGAGCAACGCACATTGACTCCAAAACCATAAAAGTAAAGCTTATGTTAGATAAAAATGGAATTGCAAGACGAATCGCCAAAGAGGTGAAACCTGGATATTATGTCAATTTAGGAATTGGAATTCCTACCCTTGTTGCAAATTTTGTAAGATCTGATATTGAAGTCGATTTTCAAAGTGAAAATGGTATTTTAGGCATGGGCCCTTTTCCTTTTGAGGGTGAAGAGGATGCCGATTTAATCAATGCTGGGAAGCAAACCATTACCGCTTTGGATGGCGCGAGCTATTTCGATTCCGCCATGAGTTTTTCAATGATTAGAGGCAAACATGTTGATTTGACTATTTTGGGCGCCATGGAGGTCGCCGAAAATGGAGACATTGCCAATTGGAAAATTCCTGGGCGTTTGGTCAAGGGCATGGGTGGCGCAATGGACTTAGTGGCCAGCGCCGAAAACATTATTGTGGCCATGATGCACACCAATAAACGCGGTGAATCAAAGCTTTTAAAGCGCTGTAGCCTACCATTAACCGGGGTTAATTGCGTCAAAAAAATCGTAACAAACTTAGCAGTTTTAGAAGTTACCGCACAGGGGTTTAAACTTTTAGAGCGTGCGCCTGGGGTTGAGGTTGAAACGATTCAAGCAGCGACTGAAGGCCATTTGATTGTGGACGGACCGATTCCAGAAATGGCACTATAAACCCTTAGGAATGGCGCCAATAAGTTTCTTTGTATAAGGTTTTTTCGGATTTGCGTATACGGTATCTGATTCTCCTTTTTCCACAATTTTTCCTTGGTCCATCACCATAAGTTGATCCGACATATATTTAACAACTGCCAAGTCGTGTGAAATAAAAATATAGGTAAAGCCAAAATCTTTTTTTAGTGCGTTGAGAAGATTCAATACTTGAGCTTGAACTGAAATGTCAAGTGCAGAAACGGATTCATCACACAATATGAGTTTTGGTTCTACCGCAATGGTTCTTGCAATCCCAATACGTTGCCTTTGACCTCCAGAAAATTCGTGAGGATAACGACCAAAAGCAGAACGCTCCAGCCCAACTTTATCTAATAGCTCTAGTGTTTTTAATTTACGCGCGGCATCATTTTTATGCAATTTATGGACTTTCATGGGCTCCATAATGGCCTCTCCAACCGTCAGTCTTGGGTTTAATGAACTCAAGGGATCCTGGAATATAATTTGAATTTCTTTTCGCAAATGCCTCATTGCTTTTTTAGAAAGCATACCAAGGTCTTTTCCCTTATAGATAATGCGTCCTGAAGTTGCTTTATCTAGTTGTAAAATAGCGTTTCCTAAACTAGACTTTCCACAGCCCGACTCTCCGACAAGCCCTAAAGTTTCGCCTTCGTAAAGCTTAAAACTGACCCCGTCAACGGCTTTAAAAACTGATTTTCCACCAAAAAGGCCAATGTTTTTGTAATATACTTTATCCAAGTTTATAACTTCTAAAATTGGCGTAGCCCCGTAAAGGGTCTTGTGCGTTTTTTCTCTTTCTTTTTTGGTAACTATTGCCACCTTTTCCGAATTCGATAGAATGTCTGCGATGGTTGGGAGTTTTCGAAGCCTCTTTCCTGTTTCAGGCCTTGCAGCAATCAATGCTTTTGTATAGTCATTTTTAGGGGTCTTAAAAATTCTTTTTGTCGCCCCCTTTTCTACAATTTTTCCTTGGTACATCACCAATGTCCTTTGTGCTATTTCCGAGACCAAAGCCAAATCGTGACTGATAAAAATCACACTCATTTTGGTCTCTTTTTGCAGCCGCTTCAATAAGGAAATGATTTCTTTTTGAACCGTTACATCCAAGGCTGTCGTGGGTTCATCTGCAATGAGAACTTTTGGCTTACAAGCAATGGCCATGGCAATCATAACCCGTTGTTGTTGGCCTCCTGAGAGTTCATGAGGGTATTTTCTCATGGCTTCAGCTGGAGAGGGTATTTTAACACTATCGAATAAACGAAGGACTTCTGCCAGCGCGGCCTCTTTATTCACAATACCGTGGTGTAATATGACTTCTTTTACCTGCTCTCCACAGCGCATGGATGGGTTTAGTGCGCTCATGGGCTCTTGAAAAATCATCGCGATTTCTCGACCTCTCAAATCCTGCATACTCGTCTCTGTAAGAGCATTCAAATCCCTGCCTTGGTAGGTAATCGTCCCAGAAGCTTGCGTTTTTTGACCCTTTGGCAACAACTGTATAAGGGATAGGGCGGTGACAGATTTTCCCGACCCACTTTCTCCTACAATTCCTATTATTTCATTTTCAAAAACATCGAAAGCAATGTCGTGTACAACGGATTTTAAACCACCATTGCTCTGAAATGCGATGCGCAAATCTTTGACACTTAGAATGGGCTTGTCTTCCATGATTTAAATATAATTAATTTCACTCGGGCTCAAAAGGGGCTCGTTCCTTAAGCGCAACAGAATTTGAGCCACCGCTAAGGTGTCTTTTTGACAATAATCAATGATGCGTTGGAGGTCCTTTTCTTCATAAAACACTCGAAAAATTTCACTGCCATCAATGTCATCTTTTGGTGAAGGAATTCCCAGCACATTGGTCATTAGCTTTAAAGAGGTGTAGTGTTTGTAATCCCCAAACTTCCATAATTCAAGGGTGTCTAAATGCGGAATTTCCCAAGGCTTTTTCCCAAATAAATTAAGTTTAGACGGTAATTCTATTTTGTGAATGAGCATTCTTCTGGCGATAAAAGGAAAGTCAAATTCCTTACCATTATGCGCGCAAAGCAAGTGTCTCCGACCGTTAAAATGTTTATCAAGCAATTCTTTAAACTCCAACAGAAGCGTTTTTTCTTTACCGGTGAATGTGGTAATGCGAAATTTTTTTGAATCGGCTTCCAAGATAAAATGGCCAACAGAAATGCATATGATTTTTCCAAATTCTGCCCAAATACCAGCCCGGGGATAAAACGCTTTAGGGCTGAAGTCTTCCTTGCGTTGGTATTGAGATTTTTTGGCCCAAAGGGCTTGCTTTTCGGTTGTTAAATCGTCAAAATCTTGTGCTTCAGGAACCGTTTCAATGTCTAAAAATAAGACGTTCTCAAGATTGATTTTGTTCAGCATCAGCGATCATTTTATAAGCCTCCTCAATATAAATAGTGATGTCGCCATTGTAAGGATTGCGACCAAAAGATTCTTTTCCACTCCCTAGCCGCACCACAATAAGGTTGTCATCGGGGATCACCACCACGCATTGCCCCAAATGACCCTCCATCATAAAAAAAGACTTTCCATCTCTTTTTTGTAGCCAAAAACCATAGCCATACTCAGGACTGTCTTTAAAGCGCGGCTGGATGCTTTTAGCAACATAAGTAGAGTCTAAAATCTGTTGGCCTTTCCACTTGCCGTGGTCTTTGTAGAGTTTTCCAAAACGCGCAAAATCTCTGGCATTGCTGGCAATACAACAGTAGGCTTTTACATGATCAGTATCTTTGCTGTCAACCTGCCAAAGGGCATCATTTTTTGATTCTAGCGGAATCCAAAAACTTTCAGACAGATAGTCGTATAACTTTTTATCTGTTGCTTTTTCAATGACCATGGCTAATAATTGCGTATCTCCGCTTGAGTACTCAAAAGCTTGTCCAGGCGTTTTAACCGTTGACAATCCCAAAATAGTTTCTTCAAGCTCCTTTCCGTAATAAGCCTTGGCTGTAATATTGATGGGCCAGTAATAATCTTCTATCCAGCTGGAGCCCGATGCCATTGAGGCAAGATCCCCAACAGTTACTTTGGCTGAAAGTCCGTCTGAGTATTGCGGGAAAAAGTCACTGACAGGCTGTTCCAAACTCTCAATATAGCCATCCATTATGGCTTTTCCTAAAAGCCCACAGACATAGCTTTTAGCCATTGAAAAAGAATTGCTTTTAGAGTTTTCGTCGTAGGCGTCATAATACGACTCATGTAAAATGCTGTCATTTTTAATAATTAAATAGGCGACCGAGCCTTGCGATTTATGTAGCGCTGATAGTTTTTTTGTTGCAGTACTTTTATTGTAGCCTTTGTGCAGCGGCCATTCGTCAGATGCATCGGTGCGCACAACAGCATTGTCAAAATAGACATAGTCATTTATAGATGCGGTTGTATATCCTTTAAAATATACTGTTCGGACCGCTTTGATGAGGTAGTCTGTGTCTGTTATATATAAAACAGCGACTAGTGTAATAACGCTCAATAGGGCCCACTTGAGTGTTTTTTTCAGTAAGTTCATTTTGTTTGTAATTTGTTATAAAGATAACCAAAAAATAATCTTAGGTTTCTTTATCCAATTAGCTTTGCAATGTCCTTAGCAAAATAGCTGGCGATAAGGTTAGCTCCAGCCCGCTTGAAAGCCATTGTGGATTCAAGTATTATTTGATCGTGCTCCAACCAGCCTTTTTCACTTGCGGCTTTGATCATCGCATATTCTCCACTTACTTGATAAGCGGCAATAGGCACATCAAATTCATTTTTAATGTCTCGTATGACATCTAAATAAGCCAAGCCAGGCTTCACCATGACAATGTCTGCTCCTTCTGCAATGTCCATTTCAGTTTCTCTCATGGCTTCAATGCGGTTTGCACAGTCCATTTGGTAGGTTTTTTTGTCCTTGGGGATGTTATCTTTTTCACAAGGCGCAGAATCTAAAGCGCTTCTAAAAGGGCCGTAGAAAGCGGAGGCGTATTTCGCACTGTAGCTCATAATTCCAGTGTCCACAAAACCATTCTTTTCTAAGGCTTCCCGAATCGATAAAATTCGTCCATCCATCATATCACTAGGCGCAACAAAATTGGCACCCGCTGTGGCGTGAGACAGACTCATTTTTGCAAGAATTTCAACGGTGTGGTCGTTTACAATTTGTCCTTTTTCAACCACGCCATCATGGCCATAAATAGAATAGGGGTCTAAAGCGACATCCGTCATAACCAGCATATCAGGGCAGCTGTTTTTAATGGTTTTTATGGCGCGTTGCATCAAGCCATTAGGGTTAAGCGCTTCAGAACCCCGATTGTCTTTTAGTGACGGTTCAACTTTCACAAATAGCAATACAGCTCTAAGGCCCAAATTCCACAATAGTTTGACTTCTTTTTCAAGTGTGTCTAGGCTGTGTCGAAAATAATTAGGCATAGATGCTATTTCCGACTTAACGCCATGGCCTTCAACCACAAATAAGGGCACCAAAAAGTCATTTGGCGTGATTGTGTTTTCCCTTACTAAATTTCGGATAGATTCGTTTGCGCGCAAGCGTCTGTTTCTTCTTAATGGATACATATTAAACCCAGTTTTTAGGGTGTTTTAACACCTCAATTAATGCTTCTTCTTTACTGTTTGGGGCGGGGCGATGGTCATAGGTCCATTGTACATGTGGGGGTAAACTCATCAAAATACTTTCAATTCTTCCATTGGTCTTAAGTCCAAATAGCGTGCCCTTGTCATGAACCAAGTTAAACTCCACATAGCGGCCCCTTCTAATTTCTTGCCATTGGCGTTCAGCAGCGGTGTATGGCAAGTCTTTTCTTTTTTGTACAATGGGTAAGTAAGCTTCTAAAAAATGATCTCCAACATCGGTTATAAAATCATACCATTGTTGCAGATTCATTTGCTCGTTGGATTTACAATAATCAAAAAACAAGCCGCCCACACCACGTGCTTCTTTTCTATGACTGTTGTAAAAATAGGCATCACAGGCTTGTTTGTACTTTTGATAAAAATCACTGTTGTGTCTGTCGCAGGCGTTTTTACACTGCAAGTGAAAATGCTTAGCGTCTTCTTCAAATAAATAGTAAGGCGTCAAGTCCAAGCCACCTCCGAACCATTGGTCGACGAGCTCCCCGTTTTTATTGTACATTTCAAAATACCGCCAATTGGCATGTACAGTCGGCACCATCGGATTCTTAGGATGCATTACAAGGCTTAAGCCACAGGCAAAAAAATCAACATCTTCAACTTTAAAATAGCTCTGCATCGCTTTAGGCAGGGGGCCAAAAACCCTCGAGATATTAACCCCGCCTTTTTCAAAGACTCCGCCATTTTGCAAAATACGTGTGCGACCACCACCCCCTTCTTTTCGCCTCCAAAGATCTTCTTCAAATTGTGCACAGCCGTCAATCGACTCTAGAGCCGATGTTATTTGATTTTGAAGGGTTTCGATATAGCTGTAAAAGACCTCTTTCATACCATGATAAATTTATATGTTGTATGCTTTTACAGCATCAACAAAAGCCTTGGCGTGGTCCACAGGGATGTTTGGCAAAATACCATGGCCAAGGTTTACAATGTACTTGTCTTTCCCGAACGCATTGATCATTTCGTGGACCATTTTCTTAATTTCTTTAGGGGGAGATAACAAACGCGAGGGGTCAAAATTCCCTTGCAGCGTTTTATTTCCACCAGTGAGATAGCGCGCATTTCGAGCAGAGCAGGTCCAGTCGACTCCAATGGCAGCAGCATTGGATTTTCCCATTTCATGCAATGCAAACCAGCAGCCTTTACCAAAAGCAATAACAGGCGCATCGTCTTTAAGTGCTTCTATAATTTGATGGATGTATTGCCATGAAAATTCTTGATAGTCTGTAGGAGAAAGCATACCGCCCCAAGAGTCAAAAATTTGAAGGACATCGACTCCGGCTTTCACTTTTTTCTTTAAATAGGCAATCGTGGTCTCTGTAATTTTTTGTAGAAGGTGATGGGCTGCAACGGGGTTTGAAAAGCAAAAGGCTTTGGCTTTGTCAAAGTTTTTACTGCCCTGTCCTTGTACACAATAACATAAAATCGTCCATGGAGATCCTGCAAAGCCGATCAAAGGGATTTCATTATTTAGCAACGCTTTTGTAGCGGTAATGGCTTTATAGACATAATCTAGTTCAGTTGTAACATCTGGCACAACGACGCGGTCTACATCTTTTTGTGATCGGATGGGATTGGGCAAGAAAGGCCCAAAATCAGGCTTCATTTCAACTTCAATATTCATGGCTTGTGGGATGACTAAAATATCACAAAACAAAATGGCGGCATCCATTCCAAAGCGACGAATGGGTTGTACGGTGATTTCACTGGCTAACTCTGGTGTTCGGCAACGCGTAAAAAAGTCGTACTTTTCTTTGATGGCCATGAACTCAGGCAAATAACGCCCAGCTTGTCGCATCATCCATACTGGTGGACGTTCGACAGTTTCGCCGCTTAAGGCACGTAAAAATAAATCGTTCTTAATCATTTTTTTGGCTTTAAAACAAGGTGATCACTCACCATTTCGATGACACTTTCAATGGTTGGAATTTTTGCCGTATGAACGGCTTTAAAATATTTTTTTGCCTCTTTTGCAGTGGTTTCTCCAATGCAATAAGCGGTACAATTTGGGCGATTGTTTTTGAGGAAACTTTGGACGGTCGATGGACTGAAAAAAAGCACCCCTTCAATAGATTCTGGTAGTTTTGGTGCTTCAAGTTTTGTGCTGTAAGCCGTGATTTCTTGAACGGTTATGTTATTTTTTTCTAAAATTGACGGTAAATCATCCATACGGATATCACTACAGAAATAACTAACCGTCGTGCCTTCAATGAACTCAACGAGATGTTCGGCAAGTGCTTTGGCATTTTTAGCGCAGTGCTTAACGGGTCCAATTTTCTGCTCAATTTGTTTTTTTGTGCGGCGGCCTACACAATAGATTGTCTTGAATTTTAAGTCCTCAGAAGCACAATTATTTAAAATAGCCTCAACGCCATTTTTACTGGTTATGATCACATTTTCATGCGGCGCTTTTATAAGTGAAGCTTTAATTCTGTTGGGAGTCGTTTTTATAAAATCGACACTTTCAACTTTAATTGATTTTGGGAAGAGATCCAGTTGTCCCGGGCTCAGTGTTTTGGAAGAAAAGATCGTGGTCGTTCTTTGTTTGAGTGCCGTTTTACTGATTAAACTTTTACCTCCCCGCGCTGTGATAAATTCCAAGCATTCTTCTACAAGTTTTGTGTGCTTACCCAACGGCGCACTTCTTTTTGCCTCTACTTTTTTTGTGCCATCTTCACTTAATACGATGCCGTGGAAATGAACTTCTTCATTTTTTATAAACGCCAAAGCCCCAATAGGGGCGCTGCAACCGCCATCTAATTTGTTTAGAAATAGCCGCTCCATGTTTGTACAAATCTCAGTTTCTTCATGGTTAAGCGCGTTACAAGCTTCTATGATGTCACTGGCGGACTCCAGGCATGCAATCATGATAGCGCCTTGTGCAGGCGCCGGCACCATCCATTCTAAATTGACGGCATTTTCAGGCGTTAGCCCAATTCGACCAAGCCCTGCTGCGGCAAAAACAGCGCCGTTCCAGTTTTTTGAAGCTTCCAGCTTTTGTAGTCTTGTGTTGACATTACCTCTTAAGCCTTCAATTGTGTGTGTAGGGTAGCGATTGAGCCATTGGGCTTTTCGCCTCAGGCTTCCCGTGGCAACAACGGCCTCTCTTTGGGCTAAAAATTCTTCATTTTTTTTAAAAACTAGAGTGTCTCTGACATTACCGCGTTTTAATACGGCCGCCTGGACAATGCCTTTGGGCAGTCGCGTTGGAACGTCTTTGAGTGAGTGTACAGCAATGTCTATTTCTTCATTGAGCAGGGCAATGTCAAGTGTGCGGGTAAAAACCCCTGTTATCCCAAGTTCGTAAATGGGCTGATTCAAGGCTAAATCCCCGGTAGATTTTACAGGGATTAACTTAGTTTTGTGTCCTAGGCTTTTTAGTTGAGATTCGACACTTTTTGCCTGCCAAAGCGCCAGTTCGCTGTCACGAGTTCCTATGCGAATAAGCTTTGACATGATTAGGCTTCGAGTTGAAATATTTTGTGGATAAGCGCCAGACTTTCTTTAGACGAAACGGCCTCTTCTTTTAAGTGATGTGCGAAATGATTGGTGATTTTTTGCACAATATTGGAACTGATTAAATCTGCTTGATCATAATTAAACCCTGCATTTTTTTTACGTTGATTTTTAATTTCAACATCAGCAAACACCTTTAACTTTTCTTTTAGGGCTTTAATGGTCGGTGCAAATTTCCGGTATTCAACCCAAACCTCAAAGTCTTCTTTTATGGCCTTGATAATGGCCTCTGCCATAGGGATGTGCCTCTTTCTTTTTTGTAGGGTGTTATCTGTAATCCCAGAAAGTTCGTCAAGGTGGGTAAGCGTGACATTAGCTAGGGTTTTGACATTTTCGTCAACATTTTTAGGAATGGATAAGTCCAAAATCAATAGCTCTTTTTTTTGTACGATGAGCTGTTTGTCAATGGTTGGATTTTGAGCCCCTGTGGCAACAATTAAGATATCAGCTTTTGCAATTTCTTCTTGGAGCTGGCTGTAATTTTTAACATGTACTTTGAATTTTCCCGCCAATTTTTCGGCACTCTCTCGTGTTCTATTAATGAGAGTGATGTGCTCATTTTTAGTATGCTTGATGAGGTTTTTACAAGTATTCCTCCCAATTTTACCTGTTCCAAATAATAGAATATTTTTGGCTTTTATGTCTTTGACCGCATTTAAAATATACTGGACGGAAGCAAAGGAAACAGAGGTAGCTCCAGAAGAAAGCTCGGTCTCGTTTTTAATTCGCTTACTCGCTTGAAGCACACAGTTTACAAGTCGCTCTAAATAGTTGTCCATTAAGTTGTACGTTTTGGAGATCTTAGCACTGACCTTGAGTTGACTGATGATTTCAAAATCTCCCAAGATCTGACTGTCCAATCCGGCCCCCACTCTAAATATATGCTCAATAGCCTGGCTATCTTTTAAGACATATCCTACTTGTTCAAAAGTCTCCACGCTGCCCTTGGTGTTTTGGCACAGCAGCTGAATGAGTTTGGATGGATGTTCTACCAGGCCATAAATTTCAGTTCGATTGCAGGTTGAAGTGGCAAGTAAGCCTTGAATTCCAGAAGTCTTCGCTTGTTTAAGTAGATTGGCTTTTTTGGTGGGGCTCAAGCTAAAATTGCCTCGCAGTTTTGCGTCTGCTTTTTTATAGCTTATGCCTATGACATAAAAAGAAGGATTCGTCTCGTTATTTTTTAGCTTCATGTATTTGGGCTCAGTGGCTTACGACTACAAAAATAAAACCTATTCAAACTAAAAAGTAACGATAGAAGAACTTTATTTGTCGTTTGGAGGTTCATCAATTTTTTTTTCTTATTTTTGT
>CAJWDI010000065.1:0-10270 GCA_913031185.1 uncultured Flavobacteriaceae bacterium
AAACCTGCGTGAGAAGCGCAAATTTTAACATTTTTTCCAGAGTATGCAATGGATTGTCTAATTTGATCGTAAACACGACCTGTTGAGAAATTTGCAAAAGTTCCTGTGAAAGGAATTTTACCTCCAATCGTTAATCCAGCAGCAATGCCCATCATATTCGCTTCCGCGATTCCAATTTGAAAGAACCGCTCTGGATTTTCATCAATAAACTGATTCATCTTTAGAGACCCAACAAGATCAGCACACAAAGCCACTACATTGGGATTATTTCTTCCAAGTTCGGTCAAGCCAGCTCCAAAACCACTTCGTGTATCTTTTTTCTCTGTATATGTATATGTTTTCATTGTAATGGTTTTGAATATTAATAATCTCCTAGTGTTTCAGGATTCTGGCCAAGGGCAATCGCGAGTTGTTCGTCATTAGGGGCCTTTCCGTGCCAAGCATGTGTATGCATCATAAAGTCCACTCCGTTCCCCATCATTGTTTTAAGAAGAACACAAACAGGTTTTCCTTTTCCACTGGCTTCTTTAGCAGCAGTCATACCCTCCAAAATAGCGTCAATGTCATTACCCGCGTCAATCTCAATCACGGTCCAGTCAAAGGCTTCAAATTTAGCTTTTAAATCTCCCATGTGTAAAACATCATCTGTGGCACCATCAATTTGTTTTCCGTTGAGGTCAATGGTCGCAATTAAATTATCTACTTTTTTTGCAGCCGCGTAAAGGATGGCTTCCCAATTTTGACCCTCTTGTAATTCGCCATCACCGTGAAGGCTGTAGACAATACTTTGATCTTTGTTAAGTTTCTTTGATTGTGCTGCTCCAATGGCCACAGACATCCCTTGCCCCAAAGAACCAGAAGCAATGCGAATACCAGGCAATCCTTCGTGAGTGGTTGGGTGTCCTTGCAGGCGAGAATCTAAGAGGCGAAAGGTGTTCAATTCCTCTACAGGGAAGTATCCGCTTCGGGCAAGTACACTATAAATAACTGGCGAAATGTGACCATTTGACAGGAAAAATAAATCTTCATTGCGGCCGTTCATATCAAACTCCGTTTTGTGGTTCATTATTTTTGAATAAAGGGCCACAAGGAATTCAGTACAACCAAGAGATCCGCCAGGGTGTCCAGAATTTACTTTATGCACCATACGTAAAATATCGCGCCTGACTTGAGTCACTAAAGCGTTGAGTTCTGTATTTGACATGCTGTAAAAGTTAAAATCTCATCAAAAATAAATTTAATTTTTTACCGTCAAAATATTTAAAGGTTTAACTTATCATTTTTTAACTAACAATTTAGCACAGTTTTACTTGCTTATTTTTGGTGTCCTATTAATTGATTTTAATAAGCTAACTTTGTAGTAATTATTACATATTATATTTGAAGTTTAATTTAATCACAACGGACACTAATACTAAAGCCCGTGCAGCCACATTGGCCACAGATCATGGGGTTATAGAAACGCCAATTTTCATGCCTGTTGGTACGGTTGGTACTGTGAAAGGTGTACACCAACGCGAACTTAAAAATGACATCAATCCCGATATTATTTTAGGAAACACTTATCATTTGTATTTACGACCTCAAATCGAAATTTTAGAAAAAGCAGGCGGTCTGCACAAGTTTATGAATTGGGACCGTAATATTTTAACAGACTCTGGTGGTTATCAGGTTTATTCTTTATCGGCCAATCGGAAAATAAAAGAGGAAGGAGTAAAGTTTAGAAGCCATATTGATGGCAGTTACCATGTTTTTACACCAGAAAATGTCATGGAAATTCAACGCAGTATAGGAGCCGATATCATCATGGCATTTGATGAGTGTACGCCTTACCCCTGTGATTATAATTATGCAAAACGTTCTATGCATATGACGCACCGCTGGTTAGACCGTTGTACGAGCCACTTAATTAATTTGCCTTTTAAATATGGATTTTCTCAAGCTTTTTTTCCTATTGTTCAGGGCAGTGTTTACAAAGATTTAAGACAACAATCTGCGGAGTATATTGCCAATACTAATGCCGTTGGAAACGCTATTGGAGGACTTTCAGTAGGGGAGCCCGCAGAAGAAATGTATGCGATGACGGATGTGGTTTGTGCTATTTTACCTGAAGATAAACCTCGCTATTTGATGGGTGTGGGGACTCCAATAAATATTTTAGAAAACATCGCTTTAGGTATTGATATGTTTGACTGTGTGATGCCTACACGAAATGCCAGAAACGGTATGTTGTTCACCGCGCATGGCACCATAAATATTAGAAATAAAAAATGGACCGATGATTTTTCGCCTATTGACGAAATGGCAATTACATGGGTAGATACAGAATATACAAAAGCCTATTTGAGACATCTATTTTCTGTCAACGAATTGTTGGGTAAGCAAATTGCTACCATTCACAACCTTGGCTTTTATATGTGGTTGGTTCGTGAGGCAAGAAAGCGTATTTTAGCTGGTGATTTTTCGTCTTGGAAAACAATGATGGTTGCCCAGATGGACAAGCGCCTTTAGGTTATGAAAATTTTTGATTGGTACATATTAAAACGCTATTTGCTGACATTTTTTTTAATGTTACTGCTTTTTATTCCCATTGGAATAACAGTTAATTTGGCTGAAAAAATAGATCGAATTTTAGAAAACAAAGTTCCTTTTGAAGAAGTGGCAGCCTATTACTTTGACTTTACCATTTATTTTGCGAATCTGCTTTTTCCTTTATTTTTATTTCTGTCTGTTATTTGGTTTACCTCAAAACTGGCCAACAATACAGAAGTTATCGCATTTTTGAGTTCTGGGGTTTCATTTTTCAGGTTTTTAAGGCCCTATTTTATTGGGGGTACAGTTATTGCCATCATTGCCCTATTTCTTGGAATGTACTGGGCGCCCAAAGCAAGTAAAGGCTTTAATGAATTCACCTACAAATACTTGAAGAGTAAAAAAGCGGTTAAAACACAATATATCCACCAGCAAATAAACGAAAATGAGTACATTTATGTCAGTAATTTTGACACCAAATCTATGCGAGGCAATAATTTCACCCTCGAGCATTTTGACGGCAATAAATTAGAATATAAAATTCATGCGACAGCCATTAATTACATTGAAAAAGACAGTGTTTATCGTTTGTCAAATTTCTACCTAAGGCACATTGGAAAAGACAATGACTCAATTGTTTTCAAACGGCGTACAGACACCTTATTAGGATTTGATCTTTTGGATTTGACGCCTCCAAAATATGTAGCAGAAACTTTAAATATCAATGAATTATCTGATTTTATTAAACGTGAAGAAGCCCGCGGATCCTCAAACATTAATAGGTATAAAGTGGTGCAATATAAAAAGTGGAGTTTACCAGTATCCGTTTATATTTTAACCATCATTGCGGTGGCAGTATCCTCTATAAAAAGACGTGGTGGTATGGGCGTAAATTTAGCCTTTGGTATTGTCATCGCCATGATTTATGTGTTTTTCGATAAAGTATTTGGTGTGATGGCTGAACAATCTGACTTTTCACCTGTGATTGCCGTTTGGTTCCCGAATTTCATTTTTGGCATTTTAGCACTCTATCTTTTGTTCAATGCCAAGCGCTAAATTTAAAAATCAATTACACCTGCATTTTCTAGTTTTTATCGCAGGATTTACTGCAATTCTGGGCGAGCTAATTTCATTGGAGGCCATTCCCCTTGTTTGGTACCGCATGCTTATTGCAAGCCTATTAATGTTTGGTTTTATAAAAATAAAAAAGATATCACTTATGGTTTCCTTCAAAACCATTCTAAAGTTTTTTTTAGCCGGCATTGTCATTGCTTTGCATTGGATTACGTTTTTTGCTGCGATTAAAGTTTCTAATATTTCTATAACCCTGGCCATGTTCTCAACTGGTGCTTTTTTTGCATCTTTGATAGAACCCATTTTCTACAAACGTAAAATAATTCCGTATGAAATTATGTTTGGTTTGCTTGTGATTGCTGGAGTTTTTATGATCATGCAGACCGAAATTAAATACCTCTTGGGAATTTGTTTAGGAATTACATCGGCACTTTTTTCATCCCTTTTTGCAGTAATCAACGGTAAATTTGTAGCGCAATATAATGCTTCGACAATTTCATTCTATGAATTTATCAGTGGCGTTTTTTTTATCTCCCTTTATATCGCCTTTTCAAATGACGGCTTTGATGCGGCATTTTTTAAATTATCTAAAGAAGATTGGCTCTACCTTGGGATTTTAGCATCCGTTTGTACGGCTTATGCCTTTATTGCTTCAGTATATGTGATGCGCTATATCACTCCCTATTCTGTGGTTTTAACCTATAATCTTGAACCTATTTATGGTATTTTTTTAGCCCTTGTATTCTTCCCTCAAACTGAGGTTATGACCCCCATTTTTTATATCGGAGCGGGTCTCATAATATGTACCGTCTTGATGAATGCTCTGGTGAAATATAAAATAGGTAAAATTTAACTTTTAACATGAACCAAAAAATTTAAAGTTCCTATATTTGTAACACAAACCAACCGATACAGATTTCTTTATGGAATATTTAGAATTCGAATTACCAATTAAAGAGTTAGAGGATCAACTTCAAAAATGTCAAGTTATTGGAGATGAAAGTCAGGTGGATGTCTCCGAGACTTGTAAAAAAATTCAAAAAAAACTAGAAATCACCAAAAAAGAAATCTACAAAAATTTGACCCCTTGGCAGCGTGTTCAGCTTTCCCGTCATCCGAACAGGCCTTATACTTTAGATTACATCAATGCGATATTTAAGGATTCCTTTTTAGAACTTCACGGTGATCGTAATTTTAAAGATGATAAAGCCATGATTGGTGGTTTAGGTAAAATTGGAGATCAAAGTTTTATGTTCATTGGTCAACAGAAAGGTTATAACACCAAAACTCGGCAGTATAGAAATTTTGGTATGGCCAATCCAGAAGGCTATCGGAAAGCCCTTCGCTTGATGAAATCGGCTGAAAAATTTGGGATTCCCGTGGTCACACTCATCGATACTCCCGGAGCTTATCCAGGACTTGAAGCCGAAGAAAGAGGGCAGGGAGAGGCCATCGCTAGAAACATCTTGGAAATGACCCGTCTAAAAGTACCTATCATCACTGTTATTATCGGGGAGGGGGCTTCTGGTGGCGCCTTGGGAATTGGTGTAGGAGATCGCGTTCTGATGCTTGAAAATACCTGGTACTCTGTGATATCTCCAGAATCGTGTTCTTCAATTTTATGGCGTAGCTGGGAATATAAAGAGCAAGCTGCTGAAGCGCTTAAGTTGACAGCAAAAGACATGAAGCGCATGAAATTGGCAGATGAAATCATAAAGGAACCCCTTGGAGGCGCCCACAAAAATCCAGAAAAAACTTTCTTGGCCACTCAAAATGCGATTTTGAAGCATTACGGTGAATTGAAAAACTTATCACCAAAAGTCTTGGTGAATCAGCGTATGGATAAGTATGCTCAAATGGGGGTTTACAATGATTAAGTTCCACTTCCATTCGAATAATTAAAAAAGTGAACAAGCGTACCGTTTGGTTTTTAGCCTTGTTAACAATTCACTCTAACTTATTAACACTGCTTGTTTTGTATTTTCAAAGCCTAATTTCTGAAAATAGATTCAATTTTACTTATTTTAGTGGCAATGAAACAGCCAGAACCATATAAAGGAATACAGTCTACACGCTCCAATGTAATCAGTCTTGAAAAGGGAAAAATTCCACCTCAAGCTGTTGATCTCGAGGAGGTTGTATTAGGTGCCATGATGATTGATAAAAAAGGTGTAGATGAGGTTATTGATATATTAAGTATTGATTCCTTTTACAAAGACGCTCATCAATTTATATTTGAGGCCATACTACAACTTTTTGAAGACAGCCAGCCAATAGATTTGTTAACGGTATCAGCACAACTTAGAAAAAATCAAAAATTAGATATCGTTGGTGGAGATTTTTATTTGATAGGACTCACCCAAAAGGTATCCTCTTCCGCCCACATTGAGTTTCACGCTCGTATTATATTACAAAAGTTTATTCAGCGCAGCCTGATTAAAATTTCTAATGAAATTATTGAAGATTCATTTGATGAAACCAAGGATGTCTTCGATCTTTTGGACAAAGCAGAATCAAAATTATATGATGTTACCCAAGGCAATATCAAGAAATCTACGGAAACTGCCCAAGATTTGGTATTTCAAGCCAAGAAAAAAATTGAAGAAATTTCCAATAAAGAAGGGCTCAGTGGTATACCATCGGGCTTTGATAAAGTTGATAAATTGACCTCAGGTTGGCAAGAGAGTGATCTCATTATTGTGGCGGCCAGACCCGGGATGGGGAAAACAGCTCTAACCCTTTCAATGGCACGAAACATTGCGGTAAATCAAAATATTCCTGTTGCATTCTTTTCATTAGAAATGTCTTCAGTTCAGTTGATTACACGATTAATCTCATCTGAAACAGGTTTGAGCTCGGACAAATTAAGAACGGGGAAACTTGAAAAGCACGAATGGGAACAACTTAATGTCAAGGTTAAATCCTTAGAGAAAGCACCGCTTTACATTGATGACACTCCCTCATTATCCATTTTTGATTTACGAGCAAAAGCCAGGCGATTGGCCTCTCAAAATGGCATCAAACTTATTGTTGTTGATTATTTGCAATTAATGACTGCTGGTAGTAGTCAGAAATCAGGGAATCGTGAGCAAGAAATTTCTATGATCTCAAGAAACCTCAAGGCCCTTGCTAAAGAACTCAGTGTTCCTGTCATTGCCTTATCACAGCTTTCAAGAGCCGTTGAAACGAGAGGGGGCAGCAAGCGTCCGCTGCTTTCTGATTTACGTGAATCTGGTGCGATTGAACAGGATGCCGATATTGTATCTTTTATTTATAGACCAGAATATTATAAAATTGACGAATGGGATGATGAGGAGCACACCCCCTGTGAAGGTCAAGCCGAGTTTATCATCGCAAAGCATAGAAATGGTGGACTCGACAGCATCCGTTTAAAATTTATTGGTCACCTAGGCAAATTTGATAATTTAGACAACTTTGATTCTCCTTTTGATGCTGAATACCACTCAAAAATGAATGCCGCTGCCAACGATGATACTTTTTCAGATGATCCATCCATGCAGGTCGATCCCAATGATGCCTTTGGCCCTCCGAGTGATGATACGCCTTATTAACAGCACGAGTCAAGTTCTTTAAAATGCGTCATAAATCCTTTTTTATAATTTTATTATTTTCAATCTCCTTAAAAGGATTTGCAAGTTATATCCTAATACCCATGGATGCGGAGTCTCAAGACAATCATTTGAAGTCTTATGGGATTGCCTATTGGGTATTGAACCAAAACCAGAACATCAAATGGTTATTAAATTACAGAGGGGGTGCATTTTTATTGCCCAATTCAGAGAACACTACCAAAGAATGTCATATTAGAGGTGTTTCCTATGAACTAATTAGTAATGCCAAGGCTACTGAAATCCTTCAAGAAATCAGCAGTCCAAGTCAAAACATGGAGGCCGTCGTATTGGAAAAAGCGCCTCGAATCGCTGTCTATTCACCAAGTGGAAAACAGCCCTGGGACGATGCTGTCACCTTGGTTTTAACTTATGCAGAAATTCCTTACGATATTATATATGACACCGAAGTTCTCAACGATGCCTTACTGGTTTACGATTGGTTGCATCTTCACCATGAAGATTTTACAGGTCAATACGGTAAATTTTACAGGGCTTATCGAAATGCTGCATGGTACATAGAACAGCAAAAAGAGGCAGAAGCTTTGGCACAGCAATTGGGTTATGACAAGGTATCTAAAGAAAAATTAGCAGTAGCTCAAAAAATAAAAGATTATGTCTTAGGCGGTGGATTTATGTTTGCCATGTGCAGTGCTACAGATAGTTTTGATATAGCCTTGTCTGCACAAGCATTAGACATATGCGAACCCATGTTTGATTCGGATGGTACGTCTCCAAACTACCAAGCCCAACTTGACTTTTCAAAAACATTCGCATTCAAAGAATTTATTTTGGAACGTGATCCCAATGTTTACGAATTTTCATCCATTGATTTGACATCAACGCGTCGAATTCCTAAAGCATCGGACTATTTTACTTTGATGGATTATTCTGCCAAGTGGGATCCTATTCCCACCATGCTCAATCAAAATCATACAGCTTTAGTAAAAGGTTTTATGGGGCAAACAACGGCCTACAATCCAACCCAAATAAAATCCAATGTCTTGGTCTTAGGAGAAAATAAAATCAATGGTGAAGCGCGTTATATCCACGGCGTTAAAGGCAAAGGTTTTTTTACATTTTATGGAGGCCATGATCCTGAAGATTATACCCATAGGGTGGGAGATCCGAAAACAGAACTGGAATTGCATCCCACCTCACCGGGCTATCGCTTGATACTCAACAATGTATTATTCCCAGCAGCAAAAAAGAAAAAGCAAAAGACCTAGAGTTATTTACAATATTAAAAAGCCCGTTCATTTGAACGGGCTTTTTAATAGCAAATAATAGTTAATTAATTAGGTAGTTAGTTGTCTTATTTCAATTTTTTTAAGATGGCCTCAAAAGCTTTGGGGTCATTCATTGCTAAATCAGCTAAAACCTTACGGTTTAAGTTGATATTGTTAGCTTTTAGTTTCCCCATAAATTGAGAATAAGACATTCCGTGTTGTCTGGCACCGGCGTTGATACGCACAATCCAAAGGGCTCGAAATGTTCTTTTTTTGTTTCTTCGGTCTCTGTATGCATAAAGCATGGCTTTGTCCACAGCATTTTTTGCAACGGTCCATACATTTTTGCGGCGCCCAAAATAGCCTTTGGCTTGTTTTAGGACTTTTTTTCTGCGGGCTCTTTTGGCCACTGAATTTACTGATCTTGGCATATTGTTTGTTTTTTGTAGTTGGCGCCCCGAACTTATTTTCAGGATCTTTTATTGGCCAAACTCCATGGTTAAAATTAAGTTACCTTAGTTTGCATTTACTTCAAACGCAACTGTTGTTTGATATTGGCCTCATCACTTTCGTGCACCAAAGTACTGTGGGTGAGGGCAAGCTTACGTTTTTTAGACTTCTTCGTTAGAATGTGGCTTTTGAACGCATGCTTTCTTTTGATTTTACCAGAGCCTGTCACTTTAAAGCGTTTTTTTGCACTGGATTTTGTTTTCATTTTTGGCATGTTCTGCAGTTTATATAATTATTCACTATTATTATTTTTTAATTGGCGCGATGAACATAATCATCCGCTTTCCTTCCAGTTTAGGCATCTGCTCCACTTTTCCAAGTTTTTCCAGGTCTTGTGCTAAACGAAGCAACAAAATTTGTCCTTTCTCCTTGAAGATTATAGAACGCCCCTTAAAAAATACAAATGCTTTTAATTTTGCTCCTTCTTTCAAAAACTTTTCAGCGTGTTTTTTCTTGAAGTTGTAATCATGGTCATCTGTATTGGGACCAAAACGTATTTCTTTTACCACAACCTTGGCAGCCTTGGATTTTAATGTTTTTTCACGTTTCTTTTGCTCGTAAAGAAACTTTTTGTAGTCCATAACCTTACAAACAGGAGGGACCGCTTTTGGAGAAATTTCCACCAAATCGAGATCTTGTTCATTGGCAATAGCCAGTGCTTGTGAAAGCTTATAAACTCCAATCTCTACATTGTCTCCTACAAGACGCAACTCTTCAGCAGTAATTTTTCTGTTGATTCGATGTTTGTCTTGGCGAATGACCCGCATTGGGCCTCTGCTTCTTCTTCTACGTATTGCTATGGCGTTGTGTTTTTAATTATACTTAAAATTGTTTTAATGTTTTAGCTATTTCAGCTTCAATTATTTCTTTAAAGGCTTCAATGCTAAGACTTCCTAGGTCGTCTCCTCCGTGTTGTCGCACAGAAATTGTAGCTGATTTTTCTTCTTGTTCCCCGACCACAATCATGTAAGGTATTTTTTTAACTTCGGCATCCCGAATTTTTTTACCCATGGTTTCACTCCTGTCGTCAATGAGGGCGCGAATTTCGTTATTTTCTAACAAATTTAAAACTTTTTGGGCGTATTTCTCATATTTTTCGCTGATGGTAAGAATAACAACTTGCTGTGGCATCAGCCAAAGCGGAAAGTTTCCACCGGTGTGTTCAAGCAGTATGGCGACGAAACGCTCCATACTTCCAAAGGGCGCTCTGTGTATCATGACAGGTCGGTGCGACTCATTGTCAGCTCCTTTATATGTTAAATCAAAACGCTCCGGTAAATTATAATCCACCTGAAT
>CAJWDI010000066.1:0-9815 GCA_913031185.1 uncultured Flavobacteriaceae bacterium
GCGTGACAGGCAGGTATTCTAACCAACTGAACTACCAAACCGTTGCTTTATAGCGCATGCAAATATACGCTGCATTTTTAATACGACAAATGTTTTTATTTGTTTTTTACAAAAACTTCTGGCGCTTTTCAAAGTAGGTCATCATTACTTTATCGAAGCCCTGGCGAATGTCTACGTCCACATAATTGATCTTATATTGCGCGCATTTTAATCGCAAGGACTCAAAATAAGAATCGACTGCAGCAGTGTATTTTTTTTGATAAGTTTTCGGGAACAAATTTAAAGAATTTCCGGTTTCAATATCGATAAAACGCTTGGGAGTGTTCTCAAAATCAAAACTTAATTCTGTAGTTTTATCGTATACGTGAAATAAAACCAACTCATGTTTATTGTATTTTAAATGTCGTAGTGCTTCAAAAAGCTTCGAAGCTTCGATATCGCTTTGAAACAAATCTGTAAACAAAAAAATCATAGATCGTCTCTGGAGTTGTTCAGCGATTTGATGCAAAACTTCATAGGTGTTTGTCCTAGTATTTTGAGCGGTTGATAGCGTCGCTTTTTCTAAGGTGTTCACCAGCATCCTGTAATGGCGTTCGCTGGCTTTTTCAGATGCATAAAAGCTATGAGTGTGATCGTATAAGCTCAAACCAGCTGCATCACGTTGTTTTTTTAGAATGTGCAATAAAACGGCTGAAGCCAAGGCTGAAAATTCTATTTTGTTAAATTCTAATCTGGGGGTTTCATTGATAGCAGGGTAATGCATGGACGCACTCTGGTCTAAAATTATATGGCATCGCATGTTTGTTTCCTCTTCATAACGCTTGGTGTACAACTTATCTGTTTTGGCAAATAATTTCCAATCGATGTGCTTTGTGCTATCGCCATTGTTGTAAATTTTATGCTCGGCAAACTCAGCTGAAAAACCATGAAAAGGGCTTTTGTGAATGCCGGTCATATAGCCCTCTACAATCGTTTGCGCCAATAATTCAAAGTTTGAAAAACGGGAATTTCCTTGGAATTTTTCTCGTATACTCATCTCGATCTAAACTAAAAAAGGTTTGCCACATGGACAAACCTTTATATTAATATTTTATGTCAAAAATTGACTATAATAAGGCATCAATAGATTCCGCATAGGCGGCTTTAGTCGCTACGCCAACTTGACGTCCCACAACTTCGCCATCTTTAAATACGAGTACTGTTGGAATATTTCTGACACCGTATTTGGCGGCAAATTCTTGATTGGCATCAACATCGACTTTTCCAACCACAGCTTTGTCTGCATATTCTGAGCTAATTTCGTCAATAATAGGGCCAACCATACGACAAGGTCCGCACCAAGCTGCCCAAAAATCGACCATTACAGGTTTATCGCTTTTTAATACTGTTTCTTCAAAATTTGCATCTGTAATTTCTAGAGCCATGATATTAGATTTTAATGTTTTTACAAATCTAATTAAAAATTGCGTTAATAATTTGAAAAAAAGATTACTTTTTTATCTGTTTAAATGTATGATACAGAGGAATATGTGAGTTTTAATATAAAATTTTATCGATTGATGTGGAATTTAGCGTTAAAAGAATTGCGCAATAAGATTATAGTTTCAAGAATTTATATTTGTATTTCTTTAAATAGGTTACCGAGTATCCAGTGATTTTGGATATCTCAACAAACGATTTATTTTTCAAAAATAATTCCTTTGCTTTTTTCTGTCTTAGCCTTTTGATAAACTGAGCGGGAATAAATTCTTTTTGTAAGTTATTCAAAGCATGGTAATCCATATCAAAGTTATCACTCAACGTCTTTAAAGTGACATTGTTTAAATTTTTTAAAATATACATTTTCAACTCAATAATACGCTCTTCGTTTGATAAATTCTTAGGCTTTTTATTATATCCATATACTAAAATTAAAGCCGTTGCAAAAATTAATAAACCCACAAAAAAATAAATACTAATGTTACTTTTTGTATCAACTTTATAATCTATTAACAAACTAGATTTAATGAATTTATTTACATCATAAAATTTGTAAAATCCATGTACAGAGCCAAATTTAATCTCATCCTTTGATTTAAACACAGCGTTTTTGTTAAATTCATCAATTATAACATTTTTATAAAATTTTTTAATGCTTTTATTGAAAATACCTAACCCACTGTTTCCGGTTAAAAATAAAAAATCGCCATAATCAGAAATCGTGTGAAATTGTATATCAAGATTTTTTGTATTTTGTATTTGAAGACCATTAATCGTAGCACTGAAAGTGAATAAATTACTCTTATCATCAAGAGCATAAAAAAATGAACCGTCATTGGAATCTTCTAAAATTGCGATAATATCCATTGAAAAATCAAGATAATTTGAAACTAATAAGCTATTGGTATCAAGAACCATATATTGATTTTCATCTATAAAATGAAACTCATTTGAAAATTTGATTCGAGACTCTATTTTATTTCTAATGGGGATTATTTCACTTTTGTTGCTGTAGATTAAATTAAATTCATTCAAACTCAAATCATATTTGTAAATACCTTTATTTGAGATAACTATAAATTCGGTTTTGGTCAATGAAAAGATGTCAATAATATCCCCATAAACAGCATTAGCGTTTTTTGAGTTGTTATTGTCATATAAAATTGATTCTTTTCGATTTTTAACAGAGAGAAGTCCATTATAACAAATAAAAGTTATGCTGTCAAACTCTTTAATTTGACCATCGGTGTAATTTATTTTCTCTAATTCTTTACCGTTAATCAACACACGTCCGTATGATCCAATGGAGTTTTTGCTCAATGACCTTACACTACCAAATGGAACAAATTCATATAGATTTTTTTTAAAAATCAGTAAATCGCCTTTGGATATAATACATAAGAAATTTCCAAAATAAGCGAAATCTGTTACGGTTTTATCATACCCAAATGGGAGTTCTATTGGGGATAAAATAAAAGAAATTTTCGAGGATTTTTTCAAAGAAAAATCTGAATTTACACTTGACAACAAAGAGTTATCAAATAAACTAAGAGTCTTAAAATCTGGACTGATTGTGAATAGCCCTTCATTTGAACTGACATATATATTATCAATAATAATTAAATTATAGTATAATCTATCTTTATTGATTTGATAGATTTCATAATTGTCGTCGGCAATTGAGGAAAACGGGTGTATAAAGAAAAGAAGAAGAAAATGAGATTTTAGAAAAAAATTGAAAAATTGCAAACATCAAGTAATTAAAATTAAATTTAAAAAAAATAATTTAGTTGCACAAAAAAAGTAATAATTTAATTGCAAAAAAAAAGGAAATAGTTTAATTGCACAAAATAAGTAATAGTTTATATGTAAATTAATAGAATTTTTTAATATAAGAATACACTCTATTTGTATGTCTTCTTTTGTCTAATACAGACTTTATAATTCTATCACTAAAAATGAGTTCACCATATTTAAGCATCAGCTCTTTTTTTTTGATTTGATCAAAGTTTTTTAGTTTAATTTCAAAATCTTTTTTTATTGTAATTGAAGACACTTCAGAAATTGTTTTTTCTATTTCAAGTTTATTGTAACTTAAACCGGGTTTGATCTTATTAATACGTTCTTTGACAAAGATATCATCTTCAACAATCATTTTAAGCAACTCCATTATTTCTTCAAGGTTTTGTTTATCAATTTGCATCGTTAAATAAGTTTTAACAAAATTAGATATAAAAATGATTATTGATAAAAGTTAAATTTTAAAAAAAATATCCACTTTACTAAAAAAACATCTTTTTTTCTAAAATTTAATTTGAATGGTCTTAAGTGATTTTTGTTGAATTACAAGAAAAATATTTTTTCAATGTATATCAAAAAAATATCATTAAATTTATTCGATAAATTTAGAGAATTAAGAAATAGTCAGTTTAGTTTGTAAAAGACTTGGTGAGAATCTAATTCTTTTAATAATTCCTGAGATATTTGAACCTTTTGTTGGCGACTTTTAAGCTCAACTTTCAAGCTTTCATCATCGTCATACACAACAAAGTGAAGTAGGTGTTTGCCTTTATGCATGTTTAACAGCTCTTTTATTTCAATAATTTTTTGTTCGTTTATACCTTTGATATTTAGCTGAATCGATAATTTCTTGGCATAAGCGTCCATGACATCGTGTAACAATTGAAAGTTGTTAAACTGCAGGCGGGGCTCACCTTTTTTTCCTGTCTCTCGATTGACCCACCCCTCACGAACAAAAGCACGGACATAAACGAAATTATTCAACATTAAGAAATGTCGAAATTTAAGATACTCCTCCCCAAAAATTCTAAATTGATGGTTGTTTGTGTAATCTTCAATGGTAAAACTTGCCCAGCCTTTTCCTTGCCTACTGACGCGGTGCTCAACGTCGGTGACAACCCCACCAAAGGTAATTTCTTTGTTGATAAGTGGAATCATATTTTCAAAAACACTGACAGTTGCATTACAAAAATTTTGCATTTCAATTTTAAAATCATCCAGCGGGTGACCAGAAATATAAATTCCAACCACTTCTTTTTCACGCGCCAACTTTTCCATTGTAGACCAGGCATCACATGGGGGGAGTTCAGGCTCTGGAAATTGAACCTCACTGGCTTCACCAAATAAACTGACTTGTGCAGAATTTTGATTGTCCTGAAATCTATGGGCATATTTCAATGTTTTCTCTAAAAAAGTAACCCCATCCCCTTCCTCATAAAAATATTGTGCGCGGTGGGTTTTGGAAAAACAATCAAAACTCCCTGCATTGGCTAAATTTTCAAAAGCTTTCTTATTGGCAGCACGCAAATCAATGCGTTTGGCAAGGTCAAAGATTGAGCGGTAAATCCCATTGCTTTTGCGCTCTTGAACAATCGTTTTGACGGCACCGTGCCCAACCCCCTTGATAGCGCCCATTCCAAAGCGAATGGCATTGTCTTTATTGACTGAAAACTTATAATAACTTTCATTAACGTCAGGACCTAAAACATTCATTTTCATTCTTTTGGCCTCTTCCATAAAAAAGGTGACTTGTTTAATATCATTCATATTATTAGACAGTACAGCCGCCATATATTCGGCAGGGTAATGCGCTTTTAGATAGGCGGTTTGATAAGCAATCCATGCATAACATGTCGAATGGGATTTATTAAATGCATAGCTTGCAAATTTTTCCCAGTCGGTCCAAATTTTTTCTAATTTTTCGGAATCCAAGCCCTTGGCACTGGCTTGACTGATAAATTTAGGTTTCATTTTGTCCAATACAGCCCGCTGCTTTTTCCCCATAGCTTTTCGCAAAACATCGGCTTCACCCTTTGTGAAGTCAGCCAATTTTTGTGACAATAGCATCACCTGCTCCTGATAAACGGTTATTCCATAGGTTTCTTCAAGATATTCCTTCATTTCAGGAAGGTCGTAACTGATGGCTTCATCACCATGTTTTCTTCGAATAAAACTTGGAATGTATTCCAAAGGCCCTGGGCGGTACAAGGCATTCATAGCAATTAAATCTGCAAATGTTGAGGGCTTTAAATCCCGCATGTGCTTTTGCATTCCAGGGGATTCATATTGAAATATTCCCACGGTTTCACCCCGCTGAAACAATTCATAGGTAGGTACATCATCCAGAGGAAAAGTTTCAGGATCCAGTATGATTCCGTGTTTGGCTTTGACAATCTTAACCGTATCTTTAATTAGTGTTAAAGTTTTAAGGCCTAAAAAGTCCATCTTTAAAAGTCCCGCGTCTTCCACAACAGCATTGTCAAATTGGGTGACATACAAGTCTGAATCTTTAGCGGTTGCTATTGGAACGTAGTCGGTGATATCGCCTGGTGTAATAATCACACCACAAGCGTGGATACCAGTATTTCTGAGTGAGCCTTCTAAGACCTTGGCTTGATTGACTGTTTCAGCTTCCAAATCATCACCTTCTGAAATATTGAGCAATTGATTGATCAACTCCATATCTTCTGCTCTAAACTTTTGGCGTAGGATTTTCTCTTCAACACCAAAAATCTTATTGAGTTTTGACATATTAGGCACTAACTTTGCGATGCGATCGGCATCCCCCAATGGGAGGTCTAAAACTCTGGCGGTATCGCGAATGGAGGACTTGGCAGCCATGGTGCCGTAAGTTATAATTTGGGCCACCTGATTGGATCCGTATTTATTGATGACATAATCCATGACCTTCCCACGCCCTTCATCGTCAAAATCTATATCAATATCGGGCATACTGATTCGGTCTGGATTCAAAAAACGCTCAAAAAGTAAATTGTATTTAATGGGATCTATATTTGTAATCCATAGGCAGTAGGCAACAACGGATCCTGCTGCTGATCCTCTGCCAGGACCAACAGAAACGCCTAAATTTCGAGCCTCTCGAATAAAATCTTCAACAATTAAAAAATAACCAGGGTAGCCTGTTTTTTCTATTGTCTTTAGCTCAAAATCAATGCGTTCTTTAAGATCCTCTGAGAGTGTTTTATAACGTTTTTTAGCGCCTTCATAGGTGAGATGACGCAGGTAAGCATTTTCACCGTGTTTTGTCCCGGATTTGGCGTCATCAGAATTTATAAATTCTTTTGGAATATCAAATTTTGGAAGCAATACATCTCTGGCAAGTTCAAAAGCTTCAATTTTATCTGAAATGGCCTGCATATTAAGAATGGCCTCAGGCAAATCTTTAAACAGTTCTTTCATCGCCTCAGGGCTTTTAAAATAATATTCCTGGTTGGGTAAGCCGTAGCGATAACCACGGCCGCGACCAACAGGCGTCGCCTGCTTTTCACCGTCTTTAACACACAATAAAATGTCATGTGCATTGGCTTCTGTTTGATCTATGTAATAGGTATTGTTTGTCGCAACCAATGGGATGTTGTACTTTTTTGAAAATTGAATCAATACAGGATTGACACGGTCTTCGTCTTCTTGACCGTGGCGCATGAGCTCAATATAAAAATCTTCGCCAAACTGTGCTTTCCACCAAATTAAGGCTTCTTCGGCCTGCTTCTCTCCAACATTCAAAACTTTTGAAGGCACTTCACCATATAAGTTTCCAGATAAAACAATGAGGTCTTGCTTGTAGGTTTCTACAATTTTTCGATCAATTCGAGGCAGGTAATAAAATCCATCTGTAAAGGCCAAAGAGGACATTTTTACCAAGTTCTGGTACCCCCTTTTATTTTTAGCTAAAAACACAATTTGATAGCCGTTGTCTTTTTGGGATTTATTGCTATGGTCATCGCAAACAAAAAACTCACAACCAATAATGGGCTTGATGGGTTTTTGATCAAATTCCTCTCCCGAGGCTTCCGCATCTTTTTGTTGCTGTACCAAACTTTTGTTGTAGTTTCGGATTTCCTTTACAAAATGAAAGGCGCCCATCATGTTGCCATGATCCGTAAGCGCTACTGAAGTCATTCCAGCATCAGCAGTCGCCTTTACTAATTTTTTGATACTGATGGTAGATTGTAAAATCGAAAATTGGGAATGGTTGTGTAAATGAACAACAGGGGCCTCAAGCAATACAGCTGGCACATCTGCTATTTGGATTTTATTTTCGGCAGCGTCTGTCTTTTTAGCAACCGCAACCAGTGCTGAAGCGGCCTTTTTTAAATTGATATGCTTTAACCCCAAAGGAGCAATTGTATCCGGGTTTTGGGTTTGAAATTCTTGTAAGTAATCTGTACTGGCTTGTAGTTGTTCAGTTGAATAGGTCCCTCTTCGCAACAATTCTAAAAAACAACGCGAGGTAGCCTCGACGTCTGCAGTTGCATTGTGGGCTTCAGCAAAAGGGGTTTTAAATAAATATTGGTGTAACTCGGTCAAAGTCGGTAACTTAAACTTTCCACCACGCCCCCCAGGCAATTGACATAAGCTTGCGGTGGTCTCGGTACAAGTATCCAAAACGGGAAGACTATTTAATGGCGTTACGACTTTCATACGGTGGTATTCACAACCCATGATATTGAGATCAAAACCTACATTCTGACCCACTACAAATTTAGCCTTGTCAAGCGCTTCATTAAATTTTTCAAGCACTGAAATAAGTGAAACACCTTCAGCTAACGCCAAGGCTGTAGAAATACCGTGAATTTTCTCGGCATCATAAGGGATGTTAAAACCATCAGGGCGAATTAGAAAATCACAATGCTCTAAGCAAACCCCCTGATCGTCGTGTAGTTGCCAGGCAATCTGAACACATCGTGGCCAATTATCCGTATCTGTTATTGGAGCCTTCCAACGCTTGGGAAGACCTGTGGTTTCGGTATCAAAAATCAAATACATGGCTAAATCTGTGCTTAAAATAGAATTCTAAATATAAAATTATTTTAGGTTTAAGGCTGTTATTTTTTGAAGGATTTATGAACAAAATACAACTGTTAAAGGCCGCATTACAACCGTATGAATTATTTAGAATATTCACAATCAATAAGCTATAAAAAACAAGCTTTAAAGCCGCAAAAACTGTATTTTTTTCATAAGTTTATAACTCTAAATTAGACCCCAAATCTGCAATCTGCATAAGAACAAACTTAATGTAAAGCCAAGTTCAAGATTTTTTTTGGGGATTTGTTAGACAATAACTTTAATCATGAATCCAATCTTAAAATAATCCCTATGAATTTAAATCTACTGCGCTTTTCGATAATCCTGTTCATTTGTTCAAATTTAAGTTGTGGGCAAACCCATTCAAAGGACTTAAAAAGCATTCACGAGAAATTTGAATATAAAAATAAGTCCATCGATCCCAAACTATTGCATAAATTTCTACCGTGGCTCTCAGACAGATATCCAATTGTCACTACGGTCAATATAGCAGCGGCTTATAGAACCAATGAATACTCAGAGTACACTGGAATAACCACTGAAGACAATGGATATGTAAAAGTTACATTTGAAGATGGAAATTATACAAGATATAAATGGTTTGGGAAGTTAGATAACGACATCCATTTGGTAGTAGTGGATGAAGGTAGCCGCCGTGGAACAGGGGTGTTTTCAAGTCTTCTGCTATTAAATTTTGATGTAAATCCAAAAAAACAAGACCCAAATTTAAACATGAATTTAATAGGCTATTATATGCTGGGAGACAGAATAAAATACGAAATCACAACATTAAAGAATAAAATTTTTATTGAGAATGAACTCTATGATAACAACAAACTGGTTCTCAAATGCAAAAAAGACTATTGCTATGAGGTGAAAAAGTAACTTTTATAAAAAAAAGCGTAAAGAGGCGTGTTGACTATAACTCAGTATATGGCAAATTATAAAATATCCCCTCTGAAAAATTCATGTATTTTGTGCCAGAGTCGTCATAGGAATTGAAATAAAAAGTGCCTGTTATGGTCTTATCATCCGCGTTTATAGATTCAACAGTAACTTGACCATCGCCTAGATATACAGGATATTCCTCGCCGTTATTCTGAGTGGAATAGGTTGTATTAACTTCCGTGTAAGTAATGGTTGCAAGTTTACCTTCTCCTAATTCATAAGACCCAATATTAGTTTCAGGTAAGCTAATAATCATACTGCCATTCCCGTCGCTGCCAGAAATAGTTAAGGTCCCAGTACTTTCTACACTAGCTGTACGAGCTGTCGATCGCCAGATGTAATCTCCGTGTCGAAGGCCTTGAAATGTAGGATTACTAGACTGAATATCATCTTGACAACCAGTCAGAAAAAAAAGGGCAAAAATTAAAAAAAGATATCTCATATGGAATTGAAAAGAATTTACGCTTAATGACTTGTAAACACATCAAAAATATAAAAAATAAATGAATGTTTTAGTATTGAAAAAATATACTATATTT
>CAJWDI010000067.1:0-9549 GCA_913031185.1 uncultured Flavobacteriaceae bacterium
TTCCTGTGCATACTTCCAAAAGAATACATCCCATCACAAGATTTATTTTACGAAATCCCAAGTTTAATGTTTTGTTTTTGTACCACAAGTATCCATTGAGCAAGAGCACTAAAATAGAGGTAGATCGGTGGATGTAAAAGTTTATTTCAGGCTTTGCAAGCCAAAGATTTTTCTCATAGCCAATGAGTTTGGTTTGTTCATCTACAAATTGCCGGACTTGGGTTCCCAAAATAATTTGAATCAATGTCAAGACAAGCCCCATACCTAAAATATTGTAAAACATGGCGTGGTAAGCTTGCGGTTTGAAGGATGTTTTGGTGTTAAATATGAGGTATAAAATAAAAACTACAATGAGGAGTGCCATGACCATATGAATGGTGATTTTAAAGGGCGCTAAATTTGAATCGACGACTGTTTTTCCAAGCCATGCCTGAAAGCCCATTCCAAAGACTGTGAGTAAGGCAATAACAGTTATCAAAGGATTTTCCTTAAAGAGCCAAAAGGACAAGATGGCTAAAATTAATATGGGAATACCTGCCAAAGCACCAATGAGTCTATTGATGTACTCAATCCAGGTGTGTATGGGGTCATATACTGCATAATCATGCACGCTATAGACTTCCCAGTTGCTGTCTTGTAGTGTTTGACTGCTTGTGAAGTTTTTCTTAGCGACCATGAATTGCTCGTGATCCATTAAAATCATCATGCCTTTTTTATAGCTGTGGTTTGGCTTAAACAACAATTGCTTCCCATTTGTTGGCGGTACATAATAGCCAAAACACTTTGGCCAATCTGGGCAGCCCATTCCGGAACCCGTCATACGGACAATTGCTCCGGCTATAATCACCAGATAAATCATGAGTAGTGCGCCCTTAGAGAGCAATCTAAAATTGTGTTTCATAACTTAGTTTTCAGCCCCAACTGCTTCCCTTTTTCAAGCATCATCTCATGTGCTGCGCTGGATTCGTTTGGGATTTGGCCTTCTAGTATGGCTTCTTTGATGAATTCTTTTATAATTCCAATTTCGCGACATGGTTTTAATTCAAAAGCTTTCATGATATCTTCACCTGAAATTGGGGGTTGAAAATTCCGAATTTGGTCCCGTGCTTCAACTTCTAGCATTTTTTGGCGTACCATTTTAAAGTTGTTAAGGTAGATTTTAAATTTGCGGGTATTTTTGGTGGTTATGTCTGCCTCGCAAAGGGTCATCAAATCTTCAATGGAATCACCAGCATCAAACAGCAAGCGACGCACAGCTGCGTCGGTAGTGTTAGCACTTGAGATTGCGATAGGTCTAGAACTCATTAAGACCAACTTCTGAACATATTTCATTTTCTCATTCAGTGGCATTTTAAGACGTTTGAATAAATGATAAACCATCTTAGATCCTTTGAGTTCGTGCCCGTGAAAAGTCCACCCGACTTTTTTGCTAAATTTTTTTGTGGGGGCTTTCCCAATATCATGAAGCAAGGCTGTCCAACGCAACCATAGATTGTTGGTGTTTTTAGCAATATTGTCCAAGACTTCCAGCGTGTGGTAAAAATTATCTTTGTGACGTTGGCCTTCAACTTCATCAATTCCTTTTAACGCTGTAAGTTCAGGAATAATTAAATCCAATAATCCTGTTTTTTCAAGCAGTAAAAATCCGATAGAGGGTTTTTTGCTTTCCAATATTTTATGTAATTCTACAACAATGCGTTCTTTGCTGATAATTTGAATGCGTCTGTGGTTTTTTTGAATCGCTTCTAGCGCAGAAGGATCAATTTCAAATTCCAATTGTGTGGCGAAGCGAATAGCGCGTAACATTCTGAGCGGATCATCGCTAAATGTAAGGTTTGGATTTAAAGGCGTTACAATGCGTTTGTTTTTTAAATCTTCGATACCAGTGAAAGGATCTATAAGGGTCCCATAATCATTCGCATTTAAGCTAATGGCCAAAGCATTAATAGTAAAATCTCTTCTTTTTTGATCGTCTTCGATCGTACCTTCAAAAATTTCTGGATTGCGACTTTCTTTTTTATAGGATTCTTTGCGCGCGCCTACAAATTCCAAGTCAATGCCTTTGAAACGGAACATTGCAGTTCCATAGGTTTTAAAAATGCTGACTTTAGGTGCATTCGGTAATGCTTTGGCAACACTTTCAGCCAATTTAATACCATTTCCAATCGCTACAACATCAATATCTTGCCCTTTATCACGGCACAAAATAAAATCACGCACATACCCACCGACCACATAGCAGGGGGTTTCGAGTTCTGCTGCGCAAGAAGCGATGGTTTTAAAAATTGGATTTTTTAATGCCTGCTCAAAATGCATGATATAAAATGTTTAATGTTGGCTTACTAAGGCCTAATAACCTTGACTTCCCCATTATGACTCAGTTTGATAATCGAGGAGGGTTTTGCCGAAGTATTTTCACCTTTCAAATTTACGACATAGTCTACACCTTTTAAAATATCAGTTTCGATTTCTTTGTAAGTTTTTGGGGTTGGACGTCCAGAAATATTGGCGGAGGTTGAAACAATAGGTTTTTTAAATCGCTTGAGCAATTCACCGCAAAATCCAGTTTGTACCATTCTAATGGCTAAGCTGTTGTCTGTTGCTATTAAATTTTCTGAAACACGAAGGGGGCGATCATAGACGATGGTGGTGGGGGTGGTGGCGTATTTTAATATTGTGTAGGCTGTTTCTGGCACGTCTTCAATGTATTGATTGAGCATTTGAATTGAATTGACCAAACAAATCATGGTTTTTGAGTCCGCTCTTTGTTTGAGTTGGTAAATTTTTTCAACGGCTTCAAAGTTGGTCGCATCACACCCAATACCCCAAACGGTATCCGTTGGGTAGAGAATGGTGTTGCCGCGCCTTAGCATTTTAATTGTATTGTCAATTTCAACAATGTTCATGTCCTAACTACTTTAAAGTCCCTGTAATACACTGTCAAAGTTACGTTATTTTTAAAAATACAGAGTCAGAAAAAAGTCATTTGATTCTTTAAATCACAAACTGCTTTCTTGCCAGTGTTTCCTTAATTTATGATATTTTAAATAAGTCCCAATGAAGGTTTGCTTGCAGATGCGCCACCCACTTTTACCGTCCATAAATCCAAACCTTAAAAAATAAGCTTTAAAAAAGGCCCATGTTGGTCTAAAATAAACCTTGAACAATGATGATTTTATTCCAATGTCGTAATAGGCTTTGGCAGAAATGGTGGCAAATGAAATCACTTTTTTTTTATGCTCATCATAATCTCTGTAAACCCAATGTAAAATATCTCCTTTAAGTTTACCACTTTTAGAATGGTGATCCAGTTTGAAGCAATCGTGTGGATTAATTCCTTTCCATCGGCCCTTATTTTTTTTAAAAAGCCGTAATTTTTTATCGGGATACCAGTCGGAATGATGAATCCATTTGCCACAATAATTATTAAGCCTGTTACAATAATAACCATCATAAACCCAGTTTTTTTTCAAATCATGAATGGAATGATTTAGCGTTTCTGAAAGGGCCTCATCTCCGTCCAGTGACAAAATGTAATTGTAATTTGCTTTTGAAACTGCAAAGTTTTTTTGCTCTTTATAGCCTAAAAACTTTTGCTCAATGAATTGAACTTTATACTTTTCGCATATGGCCTGAGTCCCATCAGTTGAGTAAGAATCTACAACAATAATTTCATCAACTAAATCGACGATAGAAGCAAGACACTTTTCTAGATGTTCTTCTTCGTTATATGTTATTATAACGGCCGATATTTTAATCTGATTATGATTCAATTTTCAATTTGTATGGGTTATTTTTAACTATTTTAGAAATATTGTTTATGATTCGTTATAATTTTTTTGTTGATGTTTTAAAGATTTTGCCATTGGTGCCCCCAGTAAAAAAATATAAAATAATGGCCAGTATTTTGGTTTTATCAATGCAGTGAAAAAATATCGAATGCCAAAGTGAACGATTAAAACTGTCTTTGAAAACCACCCATAGTGCTTTTCAATATAATATAACAGTGATAATTTTTGTTCAATCTTTAAATCTATTCCTTTTTTTGTACTCCCTCCTTTATAATGAATGTATTCTAGATGTGGAATTATATAGGTTTTTTTGTTGTACTCTTTGAGCAACTGCCTGCTGACATCACTTTCTTCATAATATAAAAATAAATTTGTGTCAAAGCCTCCGATTTTATTAAAATACTCGGCATCACAAAACATAAAAGCCCCTTGAACATAATGAACAGCTGTAGGTTTTCTAAACCTTTTTTTTCGATTTAAATAAGTGCTGGGAAACAATGCTTCCAGAATTGGACGCCTCAATATTTCTCTTTGAGGTGAAGAGAAGTGATCAATAGTAACCCTGAATTTTTTGTTTTCGTCAAGCATTTGTGGAGATGCAATCCCAGCATTTGGGGTTAATTCCATAAAGCTTTTGAGTTCTAACAATGTGTTGATGCTTCGCATCAAAGTGTCATTGTTTATAAAGGCATAATAAGTTGGTTTATTGGCTTTTTTAACGCCCAACATATTACCGCCACCAAAACCAATATTCATATGACTTCGGATGAGTTTTACAAGAGATGTGTCAAATATAGAGAGTTCTTTTTCCAATATTTTGTAGTCCTCAAGCGTTGAGGCATTGTCAACAACAATTATCTCATAAACAATTGTATTTTCAGTATTTTCAATAATAGATTTGACACATGGAATTGTGTAATGTGAAGAATTATAATTTATTAAAATACAGCTTACATCAATCATAGTATTGCTTTCCATTTTTCTGAAATTTTATTGATTGTGTACTCAGATGCAGTTTTTTTACAGTTTTCAACTTTTTTTTGATTATTTGGATTAGTCATTATAATATTTTTAAGGGCTGCACTCATCCCCCCCTCATCACAAAGGTAACCGGTTTCTAATGAAATAATTTCTTTGGGTCCACTGTGATTTGTTGCAATGGGAATTAATCCTTGGGACATCCCTTCAATAATTGCCATTCCAAAAAGCTCCTCCCATTTAGAAGTTTTTATAGAATTCATGATGAGGTATTGAAAAGACGCGATTACTTTTTGTAGTTCTTTTTTATTTCTCAAATAAGGCAGTAGCGCTATGTTTTTATATTCTTTTGAAACTTTTCTTATTTTTTCTGTTTCTTTTCCATCTCCAATAAAAGTAATTGTTGCCTTTTGATGTTCTTTGAAAAATGCAAGCAGTTCATCAATGCCTTTTTGTCGAACCAGTCTTCCATAGTAAACAAAACTATTTTTTGTTTTTTGCGTTGAATTTTGCTTTGAGAATGCTGAATCTATACTGTGAAACACCACACTGATTGATTTTTCTGAAACCCTGTAGTTTGATAGAATGGCTTGTTTTGAAACATTTGTGACTGCAAAAATATGTTTGACTTTTTTTTCCAGAAAAAACTTCCATATTCTTAATATTTTTTGACTTTTTATTTTTTTAGGTTGAAAACTTTTGTCCCAACAGGTCCATGAAGTGTGATAGTAGACTGAGTGCGTTTTTAAAAAAAATAAAAGGACCGCTAATTTTATATCATAAGGGGCAATGCCTAAAACTACTTTTTTGTTTTTTGAAAACAATAGGGAAATAAAAAAAAGTAAATTAATAACTTGCTTTTTTGCCAAGCCTAATTTCCCTTTTGCGATGCTTCTAAATAATTTACTAAATATTGAAAACTCTCTGTACTCTAGGGCAATATGATTTTTGTGCAGTAAATATTTTAAACCCAGGTGGTGGCTGTATACGCCGTTTTTATGAATAACATAAACAGTCTCCTTAATCATAAATTCAAAAATAATTAAATTACAAAGATTTAAGAAATCCTTAAACAAAATAAAGCAGTTATTTTAGCTCTGTTCTCTATAATTATTGCTTTTGTTTAGTATTTTTGATAAAAATTTTACTTCCAATGAAATTTGAGTTTAACGCAGCTTATAAAAATGACAAATCACCCCTCACAAAGTTGGTAATTGGTTTTGATGCTATCGTTGACCCCAATTCATCAGGCGACAGAAATCAAATTAAAACCACTTTGTTAAATGGCAATGGTCTATGTATCAAGGCTTTTAAAAAACCAAATTTAATTAATAGAATTGCTTATACTTTTTTTAGAAAAAGCAAGGCCCAGCGCTCTTTTGAATTTGCCAATCGCCTCTTAAAGTTGGGGATTTTAACCCCAATGCCTATTGCTTATTTTGAATTTAAAACCAACGGTTTAATTGACAAGACTTTTTATATTTCCGAACAATTGGATTGCGATCTTACTTACAGAGAACTAACGACCAACTTTAATTATCCAGATTACGATAATATATTAAGAGCATTTACACGATTTACACATGATTTACATGAGAATAATATTTTATTTTTAGACCATTCGCCAGGAAATACACTCATCAAAAAAAATAATGATACCTATGATTTTTATCTGGTTGATTTAAACAGAATGGAGTTTAGAAATTTAACATTCCACGAGCGTATTTCTAATTTTAAACGACTTACCGTTCACGCCTCAATGATTGCCACAATGAGTGATGAAATGGCTAAAATTAGCCCACACAATTACCAAGAAATTTATACTAAAATGTGGACTGAAACCCAAAAGTTTCAAAACAATTTCAGAAGACGGCGCCACTTGAAATCTAAATTTAAGTTTTGGTAAAAACAGCAGTAATACAAGTGGTTTTGATTGCTCTAACGATATAATTTCATACATCAAAATTACCTGCATCATAAACAATTAAATGCATTAACGGCTTTGGTAAGCATTTTTGAAAGAGCTATTTTAAAAAGACTATTTTTGTTACAATGAATACACTTGATATTTCAGTTGTCATAAGCACCTATAACCATCCGGAATGGTTACAGAAAGTACTTTGGAGTTTTAAATACCAAACCTTTCAAAATTTTGAGATCGTCATTGCTGATGATGGCTCTGAGACGGAAACAAAAAAATGTATTGACGCGTTTGCTAAAGCAGTTTCATTTCCAATAAAACATGTCTGGCATCCAGACAATGGTTTTCAGAAAACTAAAATCTTGAACAAGGCACTGTTACAGTGTGATGCCAATTATATATTATTTACAGATGGTGACTGTATAGCGAGAGCAGATTTTTTACAAACACATATAAACCACAGGCAAACAGGATATTTTTTATCTGGGGGTTATTTTAAACTGCCAATGAATATTTCAAAAGCGATTGGCAAAGCTGATATAGAGCAGCAAAAATGTTTTGATATTAATTGGTTAAAAGTTCGAGGTTTAAAATCATCTTTCAAAAATAACAAGATCAAAGTTTTAGGAAATATTGCCAAATTTCTAAATAAATTCACCCCTACCAATGCCACTTGGAATGGTCACAATTCTTCAGCTTGGAAAGAAGACATTTTAGCTGTCAATGGCTTCGATGAACGCATGCAATATGGTGGAGAAGATCGTGAGCTGGGAGAACGCATGTTCAATAACGGAATCAAATCAAAGCAAATTCGATACAGTGCTATTTGCCTGCATTTAGACCATGCTCGTGGTTATGTAAAACCAGAAATGATTCAGACAAACAGGGCTATTAGAAACAATACCAAAACCAAGCGTATCATTAAAACCCCTTTTGGCATTGAGAAAGATAGTTTATAGTGCATCAACAGAGCAGCCTGAGTTTAAATCTTGTCACAAATAAATTTCTCTAGTTTTTCACTGAAAAAATTTGGAGAAAATTGTTCATATAAATGTTTCCAGTTTTTCTTTAAAGTCCTTGCGGTTTTACCATAATAAAGCTCTGGTTTGAAATCTTTTAGGTGTACAGACACATTTTGTTTTTTATCCTCGAATAAACCCCATGCTTCTTTTTTAATCCATGGAGAAAAAATCGTGAATGTTGGAACGTTTAGTGCTTTTGCCATATTAATAGCTCCTCCTTCGTTTCCAATTAATGCATTACAGTGATATGTGATGGCTAAAAAGTCGCGTAAGCTTTTTCCAAAAACGTCAAAATAAATTTGTTTTTGAGTTGAAGGCTCGCATAAATCGTAAATAAATTTTGCTTCAGATTCTTGTTTTGGAATATAATTAAATAGGATTTGTGCTTCTTTTTTTTCACTTACGAGCTTATTTATCAGTTTCGCCATGTAGCTAGCAGGATATGTTTTTGCTGCACTACTTCCAATCACACTGATCATGTATAATGGTTTGTTTAAATTTATTGAGGCGGACTTCAACAAAGTACTTGCTTTATTTTTTTCCAATTCGGTCAGATGTATTTTGGGTCTGATGGTTTTAGGCGCTTCAATATTTAAGGGCTTTAATAATTGCAGTCTGTTTTCTATGGCAAGACCAGCATTAGTTTCAGGATTTTTTTTATCCTTAAAAGTATGTGTATATAAAAAAGCTGTGTAGTATTTGTATTTAGAAATCCTAGTCTTTGCTTTTGAAAACCATGACATGATATTACTCGATGTTTTAGAGTACACATCAATCACGACATCATATTGTTCTTTTTTAAGTTGTTTAGAAAATGCAAAGAGTTGCTTTTTACTAGCTTCAACTTCTGGTGTTACAAATTGAAAGTTATCAATAAACGGATTGTGTTCTACAACAGGATACGTATGCGAATTAATCACATAATGTGTTTCTGCATCAGGATATTTGTGCTTTATAGCTTCAAATAGAATACTCGAAGTCAGCACATCGCCAATCATTTTTTGTTGTATAACAAGTACTTTCAAACACAAAGAGTTATTTGTTAGTATAAATCTGATTTAAACAGCTACATCATATTCACGCAAAGCATCATTTAATGATGTCTTTTTATTTGTGCTTTCTTTTCGTTTACCAATAATAAGCGCACAAGGTACATTATAATCTCCAGCAGGAAATTTTTTAGTGTAACTACCAGGAATCACTACCGAACGTTCTGGAATGACCCCTTTCATTTCAATGGGTTCATCACCAGTGACATCAATGATTTTAGTACTCATGGTTAAAACTACGTTGGCGCCTAATACCGCTTCTTTTTTAACCCGAACCCCTTCAACAACAATACAACGCGAACCAATAAAAGCGCCATCTTCAATGATGACAGGAGCAGCTTGCAGGGGCTCTAAAACCCCGCCAATTCCCACGCCACCAGAAAGGTGTACGTTTTTACCAATTTGAGCACAACTGCCTACGGTTGCCCAGGTATCCACCATAGAGCCTTCGTCAACATAGGCCCCTATATTTACATAACTTGGCATTAAAATGGTTCCCTTGGAAACATAGGCGCCATAACGGGCCACCGCATGAGGTACCACGCGAATACCTCTGGCTTTATAATCTTTTTTTAATGGAATTTTATCGTGAAATTCAAAAGGACCAACCTCAATAGTTTCCATGGTTTGAATTGGAAAATAGAGCACTACGGCCTTTTTCACCCATTCATTCACTTGCCATCCATCGGCTTTGGGCTCTGCAACACGAAGGCTTCCTTCGTCTAAAAATGAAATAATGCTTCTAATGGCTGCTTGCGTTTCTTTTTCTTTGAGCAAAGCTCTGTTTT
>CAJWDI010000068.1:0-9425 GCA_913031185.1 uncultured Flavobacteriaceae bacterium
TGTAAGAAATTATAGGCAAAGGGCATAGGGTTCTTTGCTGAAATATCTTGATTAATTAGGGCAAAAGGGTTAAAGTCATCAGCTTGGCTTCTATACAAACAGCCACTAGAAAAGTAAATTCCGTTTTGAAGGCTATAATCCATGCCTATACTTCCCACTAGTTCTTTTTCCTGACTTTCATTATTTATGAAATAGGCGAATTCGCCTTTAAATCCTGCTTCTTTTATTTGTCCAGCCCAACCAAAGCCCAACACATAATCATTGTAATATTTTGCTAAGAGTGTCTGAAAATCGTAGTCCCATGCGTTAAATTTGTATAGCCCTGCCTGAATATTTTCATTTATTGCGAATTCTGTAGAAGTATTTCCTTTTCCATAGTACTGAATTCTAAGTGCATCGCTTCCTGGTCTTTCGAGATAGTCGAAATCAAAGAAATTGATTTGATTGAATAAATCGTGAGAATTCCAATAGTTTTGAATGCCCCAGTTGATGCGTTGCCTTCCAAGTCGAACATTCCAATTTCCTTTTTCCCACTGCGCATAAAGCCGATCTATTTGATGCTGCATACCGACTTTTTCCTCATTTATGGTTGTTAAATCCAGAATGTCTGTTTCAAGTGCATCTCTAAATCCGAATAAATTTTCTTCCCAGCTGTATCCGGTGAAAATTCGGTTTCTAAGACTCATTTTTGCCGACCAATGTTCTCCATGATTCAAGCGTGTGTTCCAGCGAAGATGGAATTGCTGGTCATTCCATTGGTTGGGAATTTGGATGAATGATGCAATATCCTTGTTAAAAAATTGAAAGCTATTTAGGTTGCTAAAATAGGCGTCTTGCTCAAACTGTGTTTGTGCAAAAAGGCCATTTATTGCAAGCAAGCTAAGTATTAAAAGTGTTTTAACGTTTTTCATCGCTGATGATTTTTCCATCTTCTATGGTAATCACTCTTCGTGCTTTATCAATAACTCTTTGGTCGTGCGTAGAAAATAAAAAGGTAATGTTTTCTTTTTTATTCATCTCCGCCATTAAATCTAAAAGTGTAGATGTAGACTGGCTGTCTAAATTTGCTGTTGGCTCATCTGCTAAAATAAAACGAGGTTTGGAGGCTAAAGCACGCGCTACAGCAACTCTTTGTTGTTGTCCACCAGAAAGTTGATTTGGGCGAGAGTCAAATTTATCGCCCAAGCCTACTTGTTTTAGTAAGTCCTCGCTTCGTTGCATGCGTTCTTTTTCCGACAGCCCTTGCAGAAGCATAATAAAAGCCACATTTTCTTTTGCTGTTAGAACTGGAATAAGGTTGTAAGCCTGAAAAACAAAACCAATATGCTTTAGTCGGAAATCGATTAATTCATTTTCTTTTAAGTTGCTAATGTTGGTGCCAGCAATTTCTACATTACCAGCAGTGATGTCGTCCAAACCTCCAATCATATTAAACAGCGTTGTTTTCCCAGAACCTGAAGGTCCAACAATTGCAGTAAATTCACCTTCGCTAATAGACAAGTCGACCTGTTTAACAGCTTCAACTTTGAGTGTGTTGTTTTGGTAGGTTTTTGTGAGTCCTGTTGTTTTTATAATTTCCATATCAAATTGTTCTAATGGCTTCAGTAGGTTTTAATCTCAACGCCTTTTTCGAAGGATAAATGGCCGCAATTAGTGTGAAAAGAAAAACAAGTATGCCAGTGAGAAAGTAAAATTTGGGTTCTATAATCGGGTAAATGATGTTAGACAGTCCAACCGATTGTAAGCCATCGCCCACAATGGAAAGATCAATACCTGTTTCACTTGTTAAATTTATGGTAAGCGCACCTAAAAGCATGCCTGTTGGCGCACCTACCAATGACAAAAAGAATGTTTCTACAAGGATAAGTGTAAACACTTTTGATTTGTTCATTCCAATAGCCATGAGCATACCCAGTTCTTTTCTGCGCTCAAAAACAGCCATAAGCATGGTGTTGATGATTCCAAAAATAAGTGCCAGCATGATGATGATCATGATGAGGAAGAGCCATGTTTCCATAACCTCATCGGCATAGGCAAGTTCAGGTGCGATTTTTTTCCAGTCTTTTATATTAACCACTTTTAATTGACTGTTCAATTGGCTTAAAACCGATTCGACTTGATCTATGGACTGACATAAAAGTGCGGCTTGATGATATACTTCAGATTGAATCAGACGATGTAGATCTGAGTTTTGAATAAAAACATGACTCTCATCATACTTGCTAAATTGGGTTTTAAAAATACCGCAGACACGAAAAGCACCTGAAATAATGTTGTTTTCATTGTCTTGAAATGTGAGTACGACTTTGGAACGCAATCGAACGTTTAATTTTTTGGCCAGAACTTCTCCAATCAGTATGGCATTTTTTCGCTTGGTCTCAAAATAACTCCCTTCAGTTAAATTGGTATAAAGATTTGTGACTTTTTTTTCTTGTTCTTTGTTGACGCCTATAATTTGAACCCCATTGCTTTTTATGGGAGAACTGATCATCCCCATTTGCAAAGAACGAAGTGTATATGATTTGATTTCGGGATCTGCATCTAGTGTCTTTTCTAATGTGATAGGATCTTCTAAAATGAATTTACCATCAAAGTCTTTTTCGTATTCAGGATGGTGAATTTGTATATGAGATACTGCACTTTCGATGCGATTGACGGTGCGTTGTGAGTTTAAACTATAACAAAAAGCAATCACAAAAATTCCTGCCCAAATTCCTAGCACAATGGAGCCAATTACAATAAGCGATCGCAGAGGAGTACGCCAAATATTACGCCATGCTATTTTTACAGTCGTCATCATCAGGCTTTCATGGCTTTAACAGGTTTTAAACGAAGTATAGTGATGATGGGGTATAATGAGCAAAGCAGAACAATACCCAGTACAATTACCCCATGATTAAAAGCAATATCTAAATCTAAAGAAGCTGGAATAACGGGCTCAAATCCGTAAGTTTCTATGGCTTCGGCTGCTTCTGCTTGAAGTCGAATTGGGTTCAAGTAGAAGTAATAGCGAACTGGTGTAATACCAATGATTCCTAAAACTATTCCAATGCCTCCCATCATGATGCTCTCTAAAACCATGGTTAAAATGAGTTTACCTTTGCGCATGCCAATAGATACCAGAATTCCAAATTCATACATGCGCTCGGCTGTCATCATGAGTAATGTTCCAAGAATTCCAAAGGTGATGATCATGTATAGAACACCTAATATTATGATACCCCCAGCACTGTCTGCCTGTATGGTTTGGACCAGTTCTGGTAGTAGTTTTTTCCAGTCCATGAGTTCATATGTCTCAGGGTCTATTGTTTTATTGAGTTCTTTTTTTGTGGCATTTAATTTTTTGGGTTCACTAACTTGTAATACCATTGAAGTAACTCTGCCAGGTGCAGCATAAAGTTCTTGGGCTGTTGCAATTGGAAGTAATACAACACGGTCGTTGAGGTTGGGCATTGGAAGTTTTAAAATCCCTTCAATCCGATAGATGCCATTTGCTGTGGTGCCGTGGTAGCCTTGTCCTAAAAGAATGAGGCTGTCACCAATATTGAGCTTGTAATAATCAGCTAAGCCCTCACTTAGTACAAGCGCATTACTTGTATCACTTGGAAATTTGCCAGCAGTCATTTTAGAGTTCAAGTCCATCAGCTCATCTTCTTTTTCAAATTGGATGCCCATCACCACAACACCTTTGGTGAGTTCCTCAGATGCAGAAAGAGCAAAGCTTTCTAAACGTTCATTATAAGCGTTTATGTTGCTTTGGTTTTGAAGACTTAAGTGCAAACTATCATCTGGTATAAAACTGTTTTCAATACTTTGCTCTTCCCAATAACCGTCTTGATGAATTTGTAGGTAACCGGTGTACATACCCACCATATTGGAAATCATCTTGTCGTAGACACCAATTTGAAAGGAACGGGCAAAAACAGCAAAAAATACCGCGCAAAAAATAGAAGAAATAGTGATGATGCTTCGACGTTTGTTACGCCAAATATTACGCCATGCGATTTTAAAAATCATCTTCATTAGCGCAGCCTTTTCATGTTTTGTTTGCTAAAAAATACTTCGTCGATATCAATATTGTATTCAATAGATTTGTAGCGAAGTATGGTGGTTTGCCCTTCTTCCTCAACGGGTGTCATCACCATTTTTGAAGGCAGGATTTTGTTCCCAAAAGATTTAATCTCTGAAGCCTCCATTTTATTTATGAGGTAGCCGTCTTCGTCGTAAAATTCAGAACCCAATTGGAGAAAATCATTTTTATCAATAAAGGTTTTGATTTTTCCCCATACAACTGCTGCTTCTGGTTTTGGTGTTAATTGAATGGTGTAACAAGCGCGATCTAGTATGAGGGTGTCGCCAATAATTTCGTGGGTGTAATCTAATAAAATAGAGGACTCCTTAACCAAGTCGTCGTTGGTAAAGTCTGAACCCATCCATGATTGCATCATCATTGAAGGTGGGAGTTTGATGACTTTTTCTATTTTAGGTTGCCAATTCCAAATTTCTTTTTCGCGTTTTAAAAATACAGTACCCTTATCACGAGCTGGTGCATTAATGAGAATAAAGGAATAGTCGTTTCCTAGAGACCAAGCTTTAATGTCCATGGTTCGTGACCATTTTGGTCGCTGAACTTCAATACTCATTTCTGCTTTTTGACTGGTACCCCTAAGGTGCTCATCTGCTTGTTTTATGACTTGGTAGGCGTCTTGAGCATTTGCCTGAAATGCCAATAAAATTGAGAAAGAAAGCAGTTTTTTCATGTTAATATTTAATGCCGAGTTTTTGATAAATGAATGCAATGAGCCAAGCGGGACCTATTAATAAAAATTTTAAATCATCGAAAAAAGATGGTTTAGCGCCTTCAATTTTATGCCCAATAAATTGTCCAACCCATGAAATTACAAAAAGGCTTAATGAAATTTCAAGTTTAAGGTTTGTTTGGTTAAGCATAAAAATACCTTGAAAACATAGTGCTGTAAAAAGTCCTACGCCAACAAACATGCTGAAAGAAAGTCTTAGGTAAAAAAGTAAACCAAGAAAAACCACCACACTTGCGAAATTTGACATGTTTACTGGAAGCCATTTTTCCAAGATAGGAAGCTCAATTAAAGAGAAAAGTGCAAGGACACAAAAGAAAATACATGGCACACATAACCAATGAATCAATTTGTTTGTTTTGCTTTTGTGGCTTTCGCCATACTTGTTAATCCAAGTTTGAAGATCTTGCATTTTAAAAGTTTTTTTAAGCTAAAAAAACCACCAAAAGGTAGCTTAGTATTTTTAGGATACTCTGAAGTCGAATTTGAATTCGCTAAGATCTTCATTCGCTTTAATGATTTTCTTTTTTAGCGATTCTTTATAAGCAACTAATTTTTCCATTACTGCAGCATCGCCAGTAGCAATCATTTGCACTGCAAGAATTGCTGCATTATGAGAGCCATCAAGTCCAACGGTTGCAACAGGAATGCCTGGAGGCATTTGCAAGATAGACAGAATAGAATCCCAACCATCTATAGAAATTGATGAGCGGCAAGGTACACCTATAATTGGAAGTGGCGTAAAAGCGGCCATCACACCTGGTAGGTGAGCAGCGCCACCTGCACCTGCAATAATTACTTTAACACCTTCTTTAGTTGCTTTTGCTGCATAGGCTTCAACTTGCTCTGGTGTTCGGTGTGCAGATAGGGCATTCACTTCAAAAGGGATTTCCATGTCATTTAAAAACTTCGCGGCCTTTTGCATAACCGGCCAATCGGAGGTACTCCCCATAATAATACTAACAATTGCTTTCATGATAGAATAAACTTTTTCACAAAAATAAGGATTCGCACTGATGTATAAAAGTCTTTTTTAAATCAATTGTATTTGATACATTTATTAAACTTTTGACTTGTATGAAAACATTGAAATTACACGATAAAAATTTTGATATTTATATAAATGAACAGCAGATAAAGTTGCGTGTTGAGCAGATGGCTACAGAAATTTTTCAGTCATTGAATGGAAAAGTGCCTCATTTTATTGCAGTATTAAACGGCTCGTTTATATTTGCATCTGACTTGCTTCGTGCTTATCCAGGTGATTGTAAAATATCATTTGTAAAATTAAGTTCATATACAGGTATGGAAAGTACAGGAAAGGTGTTGGAACTCATTGGGTTGAAAGAAATTTCGGATGATGAAGTATTATTGGTGCTAGAGGATATAGTAGACACAGGAACCACGCTTGCGAAAATTGATGAGATTTTAAAAGCAAAAGGTAAAAGTTGGCAAATTTTAAGTTTGTTTCTTAAACTAGATGCTTATAAAGGTGATAGAAAAATTGACTTTGTTGGTTTTGAAATACCTAATCATTTCATCGTCGGTTATGGTCTCGATTATGATGGCTTGGGCCGAAATTTAAAAAATGTATATCAATTGGCGAAAGCCTAAATATAAAGTATGTTAAATCTTGTTTTATTTGGACCTCCGGGTGCGGGAAAAGGAACACAAGCAACGCGATTGGTAGAAAAATACCATCTGGTGCATCTTTCTACGGGCGATATTTTTCGATCGAATATAAAGGAAGGGACAGATTTAGGTCAACTCGCAAAATCTTACATTGATAAAGGCGCCTTGGTTCCAGATGAGGTAACTATTGGGATGTTAGAAGCAGAAGTAAACTCTAATTCTAATGCCAAAGGATTTATTTTTGATGGATTTCCTCGAACCTCAGCTCAGGCAGAGGCTTTAGATGCTTTTTTGAGTTCAAAAGACACTGAAGTGTCTTCCATGTTGGCTTTGGAAGTTGATGAAAATGAATTAATTACACGACTTTTAGAGCGCGGTAAATCTAGTGGTAGAGCTGATGATCAAGACGCTGGTATTATTAAGAATAGAATACAGATTTATGAAAATGAAACCGCGGTTTTGAAGACATATTATGCTAACCAAAATAAATTTTTTGGCATAGAAGGCGTAGGCTCTATTGAGTCTATTACTTTAGGTCTTTGTAAAGCAATTGACACTTTAGTATAGTGGCTGTAAATGGATCAAACTTTGTTGATTATGTGAAGATACATTGTGCTGCTGGTCATGGTGGTGCTGGTTCTGTGCATTTACATCGCTCTCGCTTAACAGCTAAAGGAGGACCAGATGGCGGTGATGGTGGTCGCGGTGGTAATGTGTATCTGCGTGGAAACGATCAAATGTGGACTTTGCTCCACCTCAAATACAAAAGACATATTAAGGCTGGAAGAGGTGGTAACGGTTCTTCCAATAATAGTTTTGGAGATGATGGCGCGGACCAATTCGTTGAAGTACCACTTGGTACTGTTGCAAAAGATGCAGAAACAGGTGAAGAGTTATTTGAAATTACAGGACATGGCGAAGAAGTTATTTTACGTAAAGGTGGCCTTGGAGGTCGGGGAAATTCTTGGTTTAAAAACTCTGTCCGTCAAACACCGCGTTATGCTCAGCCTGGAACTGAAGGAGAGGAAGGATGGAATATATTAGAGCTTAAAGTTCTAGCTGATGTTGGATTGGTAGGTTTTCCTAATGCTGGAAAATCCACTTTATTGTCTGTCATTTCAGCCGCTAAACCCAAAATAGCTAATTACCCATTTACGACTTTAGTACCCAATTTAGGTATTGTTTCTTATAGAGATGATCTCTCATTTGTTATGGCCGATATACCCGGAATTATTGAAGGTGCTAGTGATGGTAAGGGGCTTGGGTTACGTTTTCTGAGGCATATTGAAAGAAACTCTACCTTATTGTTTTTAGTTCCAGCTGATGCTGATGATATTGCCGCAGAGTATGCGATTTTGTTAAAAGAACTCGAAACGTATAATCCGGAACTTTTAGATAAAGACCGTCTTCTCTCAATTTCTAAATCTGACATGCTCGATGATGAGCTCAAAGAAGAAGTTAAAAAAACAATTCCGAAAGGTGTGAAAACTGTTTTTTTCTCATCGGTAGCCCAACATGGATTAACAGATTTGAAGGATTTAATTTGGAGTCAACTCAATGCTAGATAGAATAATACAATGGGATAAAGAGATATTTTTACTGCTTAATGGTGCAGGTTCCGAGATTTATGACACCTTTTGGATATTTGTTTCAAGCACTAAGTCTGCCATTCCCTTATTTCTTCTCATTATTTTTTTATTGTTCAAAAAACATGGAACTTCTTTTTGGCAAGGATTGGTACTCATCTTAATTGTAGTTAGTTTGGCTGATTTAAGTTCGGTGCATTGCTTTAAAAATGTCTTTATGCGTTTACGGCCGAGTCATACGCCTGAACTTGCAGATCAAATTCGATTGTTGGTTTCAAAAGGTGGTTTATATGGTTTTGTGTCTTCACATGCTGCGAACTTTTTTGCCATTGCAGGAATAGCATCAGCACTTTTATCGGAACGAAAATACATCAGCTATTTGCTTTATTCATGGGCAACGCTTGTTGCATACAGTCGAATATATGTTGGTAAGCATTATCTTCTAGACATTATAGGAGGCGCTTTGTTGGGCTTTGTTCTGGCAAAAGTAATTTGGCATCTTGTTTTAAAAATTAAGGAAAAGTATACATTAGCGTTATGAATTTAGTTGCAATATTTATAGGCGGAGGTTTAGGTAGTTTATGTCGATATGGAATAGGAAAGTTTATCATGTCGTTTGACTCTTCTTTGCTCGCATATGCTACTTTATTTTCCAATGTTTTGAGTACCATATTTTTGGCTCTTTTTGTATACTTTTTTCAAGAAAAAATGGGTTTAAATGAAGTGTGGAAGTTGCTTTTGGTAACTGGATTTTGTGGAGGATTTAGTACTTTTTCAACCTTCAGTTTTGAAACTTTTGAAATGTTAAAAAATGGTCAAACTGCTTTGGCGTTTGTAAATGTATTTGTGAGTGTTTTATTATGCCTTTTTGTCCTGTATATTATTTATAAAAAATCGATTATATGAAGCGTTTTTATATGTTTTTAATACTGTATAGCACTTTTGCTATTGCCCAAGTGGAACAACCTAAGTTAGTCGTTGGTATTGTCGTTGACCAGATGCGTTTTGATTATATTAACAGGTATTGGAACGACTATGGTGATGATGGTTTTAAGCGTTTAATATCTGAAGGTTATAATTGTACAAACACTCATTTTAATTACATTCCTACCTATACTGGTCCAGGTCATGCTTCTATATATACTGGTACGACGCCTTCTACACATGGTATTATTTCTAATTACTGGTACGATCGTGAACTTGAAGAATACGGTTACTGTGTTTCTGATGCTGATATGAATACTGTTGGTGCAGATAATGAATCCGGAAAAATGTCGCCTGCTAAAATGTTGACCACGACATTGGGCGATGAATTGCGTTTGTTTTCAATGAACCGATCAAAAGTGATCTCTATAGGATTGAAAGATCGCTCTGCTGTTTTACCGGGTGG
>CAJWDI010000069.1:0-9394 GCA_913031185.1 uncultured Flavobacteriaceae bacterium
AGGAACGTAAAAATGTTTTGATGCATTTAAAGCAAGACGGTAAACAAATCATTGACATTTCAGAAAGTCAAGTTCATCAATTTGCGGGCAATATGCTCCAGCTCAAAGGCAGCGATGAGATTCCTTATCTTATCATGAGTCAATCTGCTTTTGATAGTCTAGAGCCAGCTCAAATCAAAACCCTTGAAAAATACGGCACCATCATTTCAAGTCCTTTACCCACCATAGAAGCTTGCGGTGGAGGCAGTGCACGTTGTATGATGGCCGAGATATTTTTGCCTAAAGCAACTTAAATTTAGCTTTAAAAAAATGTATCTTTGAAATTGAAATAATACGCCTAATGCACCTTCAATCTCGTTTATCCAATCACATACAAACTGCGTTTGATGTGTTGTTTTCTTCATCTATTGGGTCGGTTGAATTTCAATCTACTCGAAAAGATTTTCAAGGCGACATTACTGTTGTCACATTTCCGATGTTGAGACAAGTAAAAATGAATCCTGCAGTTTTGGGGGAGAGATTGGGGCAGTATTTGGTTGAAAATTCAGATGAAGTTGTAGACTTTAATGTGGTAAAAGGCTTCTTGAATCTTGTGCTTTCCGATGCCTATTATATGGAAATTTTTCAGGCTTTGAATTCCGATATCAATTATGGTTTTTCTGATCCTGCTTCGAAAGCCGCTGTGATGGTTGAATACTCATCTCCCAATACCAACAAGCCCCTTCACCTAGGGCACATACGCAACAATCTTCTGGGCTACAGTGTGGCTCAGATTTTAAAGGCTGCAGGGCATAAGGTTTATAAAACTCAAATCATCAATGACCGCGGGATTCACATTTGTAAAAGCATGCTGGCTTGGCAGCGCTATGGCGAAGGTCAAACTCCGCAAAGCTCAGCCCTTAAAGGCGATAAATTTGTGGGGAATTTTTATGTAAAATTCGATCAAGTTTATAAAACCGAAATTGCTGAATTAGAAAAGCAAGGCTTCACTAAAGAAGAAGCCAAAAACAAAGCTCCAATTCTTTTAGAAGCCCAAGACATGCTTTTAAAATGGGAGGCCGGCGATGCAGACACTGTTGCGTTATGGAAAAAAATGAACCAATGGGTTTATGCTGGCTTTGAAGTCACTTATAAAAATCTAGGGGTTGATTTTGATAGTTATTATTATGAAAGTCAGACCTATTTATTAGGCAAATCTTTTATCGATGAAGGATTGAAATCGAAGGTCTTTTACAGAAAACCTGATGGTTCGGTTTGGTGTGATTTATCTCAAGACGGTTTGGATGAAAAAATTGTTTTACGTGCCGATGGTACCGCCGTCTATATGACTCAAGATATTGGCACTGCAATTCAGAGGCTTAAAGATTTCCCTGACGTTTCCGCCATGGTTTATACAGTTGGAAATGAGCAAGACTATCATTTCAAAGTATTGTTTTTAATTCTTAAGAAATTAGGTTTTGAATGGGCCAAAAACCTTTTTCATTTGAGTTATGGCATGGTAGATTTACCTAGCGGAAAAATGAAAAGTCGTGAAGGAACAGTTGTGGATGCAGACGACCTGATTTCTGAAATGGCGCTTACCGCCAAAAGTATTTCTAAAGAATTAGGCAAACTAGAGGGCTATTCAAATGAGGAAAAGCATCAGACCTTCACCACCATTGGTCTCGGTGCGCTTAAGTATTTTATTTTAAAGGTAGATCCAAAAAAAACAATTTTATTTGACCCCGAAGCCTCTGTAGATTTTCAAGGTAATACGGGGCCTTTTATTCAGTATACCTATGCACGAATTCAAGCCATTCTACGTAAATCCGATGTAGATTTAGGGTCACCATTAGCTGTGGTTTCATTAAACGAAAAGGAAAAAAATGTACTGAAACAACTGGAAGTCTTTCCTGCAACCATAGCGCATGCTGCCGCCAATTATAGTCCCGCTATTGTGGCTAATTACACCTACGATTTGGTAAAAGAGTTCAATTCTTTCTATCAAAATATTTCTATTTTTGGCGCCGAAACACTCGCTCAAAAGCAGTTCAGAGTTCAGCTTTGTAGCGTGGTAGGGGATACCATTAAAAAAGCCTTTGGTTTGCTCGGAATTAAGGTTCCCGAGCGCATGTAACAATTTTTTATGGATCAGAATATTGTAACATATATACCAGTGGCTGCCCAATCCCAGATTCACACACTGTTAAATGATAAAGACTTAAAGATCACTGTAAAAAAAGCTCGAAAAACCCGCCACGGCGACTACCGAAAACTTAAAAATGGGGGACATCAAATCACAGTCAATGCCAATTTAAACCCTTGCCGCTTTCTTATCACTTTACTTCATGAAATTGCACATTACCATGCCTATCAATTTTATGGAAGTGGGATTCAACCTCACGGATTGGAGTGGAAACAGATGTTTCAAAAAATAATGTTACCTTTTTTAAGACCCGATATATTTCCAAGTACGATTTTACCGCTTTTAGCCAAATATATTAAGAATCCAAAAGCAACCACGGATTCAGACGTGCAATTGTCATTGGCTTTGAAAGCGCTTGATCCTCCTAGCAATAAAATTTATATTTTTGAGTTGAAGCTTGGATCAACGTTTATAGCCTCTAACGGTAAAATATATAAAAAAGGAAAAAAAAGACGCACCCGTTACGAATGTACTGCGATAGATTCAGGACGTTTGTATGCATTTAATCCCAATGCTGAAGTTGAATTGATGGATGCATAAAACAAAATTTTGCTTATATTTCCAAAATAGTATATGCATCGAAATCTGTAAAAGCTTTAGGGAAATGATGTCTTAAAACAGCTAAAAATGAACGGTAATTTTAATCAACAAACTCAAGAAAAATCTCTAGAAAACTCCAAATCAGCTTTGAAACAGGATGTCAAGGGTCTTTTTTCATCACTAAAGCTTTTCCTTATTGAGCTTTTAGATTTTCGTCATGACACAGATCGTGAAGCCACGATTTCTGCAATAAAAGCGGATATTTCAATTAAAGGGGCTACCGCATGGATTTTAATTTGTTCTATTTTTGTATGTTCAGTTGGTCTCAATGCCAACTCCACAGCGGTTGTGATTGGCGCGATGCTAATTTCTCCTCTAATGGGCCCCATTTTGGGCGTTGGTCTTTCCATTGCTACAAATGATATTGACACCCTAAAAAAGTCAATGATTAATTTGGGTACCATGTTGGTACTGAGTTTATTTACAGCTACTTTATGCTTCTTATTTCTTCCTCTATACGAAGACAACTCCGAACTTTTAGGTCGTGTAAAGCCAGATATTAGAGATGTATTGATTGCTTTTTTTGGTGGTTTGGCTCTCATAATTGCACGCACCAAAAAGGGAACTATTGCAACGGTCATTTTTGGAGTTGCCATTGCTACTGCTTTAATGCCACCACTTTGTACTGCAGGCTATGGACTTTCTCAAGGCAATTGGGAATATTTTCGTGGTGCGATGTTATTATTTATAATCAATACCATATTTATTGCCTTGGCGACGTTTCTTTTATTGAAATTTTTACGTTTTCCAATGGTTACTTATGCTAATTCCAAAAGGCGTAGAAATATTGCCAGAATTGCCGCAGCAGTTGCATTTACGTTAATGCTCTATGCAGGCTGGACTTTTTACGATGTCTTAAAAGAATCTCAATATGATTCTGACTATGAAAAATTTAAGAAGAATGAAATTCAAAACAATTCTAGTTTGTGGTTGCAACGTGACAACATTGATACGGACTCAAAAACAATTACGCTTACTTTTAATGGAGATATAAGTGACGCGACAAAGTCAGATCTGATAAATGAATTAAGCACCTATCAATATATAAAAAACTTTGCGCTATCAATTAACGGAAATAGCAACCGCAGCACCGATAAAATCTTAGAGCTTTACGACATTGCATTAGATAAAATCGAGGCTTTAACTTATACAATTGATAGTCTAAATTTAGTACTTGAGGCTACACAAAACTCTAAGTTTAACACAGATTTTCTAAATGTTGCCAAGGATGTGAAAATTCAATTTCCTGAATTGGTTTCCTTTGGATACTCTAAGTTTCTACAATCTTCCGATTTCAGATCAACGGACACCATTTATGTTGCCAGGCTTAAATGGGGTCCCACAATATTAGACAGTCTAAGAACTCAAAAAACTAAGGCACTAAAAGCTTGGCTTATTGACGATAGTGGGCTTGAAAACATCGAGATTGTAACGGATTAAGTTTTATCCTTTTAGGTACATTTCCCGCACTTTTTTAAATAAATTAGAGGAATAAACAAAGCTAGAAACGGCTTCATTGTTTGTTTTAAAAATGGTCTCTTTACTACCTTCCCAGGCTTTCTCACCATCTTTTAGAAATATAATTTTTTCTCCAATTTCCATCACAGAATTCATGTCATGGGAGTTGATGACCGTTACAATGCCATATTCTTTTGTAATTTCATGAATTAAATTGTCTATAACGATGGCTGTCTTCGGATCCAATCCCGAATTTGGCTCATCACAAAAAAGATATTTAGGGTTGTTGACAATCGCCCTAGCAATTGCGACTCTTTTTTGCATCCCACCGGATGCTTCACTTGGCATTTTAGAATGAACATCCAATAAGTTAACCCGTTTCAGTACTATATCGGCGCGATCCTGCATTTCACTTACGCTTTGATTGGTAAACATGCGCAAAGGAAACATAACATTCTCTAAAATGGTCATTGAGTCAAACAAGGCACTTCCTTGAAACACCATTCCAATCTTGGAGCGAAGGATTCTTTTTTTAGCATCTGTAAGGCCATCAAACTTTTCTTGATCGTAGGAGATACTCCCATCCGTATAATCAATAAGGCCTAACAAACACTTAAGGAAAACTGTTTTCCCAGAGCCACTTTGGCCAATGATGAGGTTTGTTTTTCCCTGCTCAAAACTGGTAGAAATACCTTTCAATACATCTACGTTTCCAAAAGACTTGTGTAAATTCTCAACTTCAATCATTAACTTAATAACATTTGGGTTAAAATATAATTGATTAAAATGATCACCACACTTGTCCAAACAAAGGCGACGGTACTGGCTTTGCCAACTTCTAAGGCACCACCTTTCATATAGTAACCGTGAAAAGAAGGAATGGTTGCCAAGATAAATGCAAAGACAAATGTTTTAATAAAGGCATAGGTCATATGGAAGGGAATAAAATCCAATTGAATACCAGTAATGTAATCTTCTAGTGTTGAAAACCCACCGTACACGCAGGCAGCCATACCGCCAATGATCCCTAAAAACATTGCGATTGAGATTACAAAAGGATAGAGTAGCATGGCAATTGTTTTAGGAAACACTAAATAATTGATTGAATTTACGCCCATCACTTCCAGCGCATCAATTTGTTCTGTCACGCGCATGGTTCCAATGCTTGAAGTTATAAAAGAGCCGACCTTACCAGCCATAATAACTGAAATAAAAGTTGGTGCAAATTCTAAAATGACTGACTGTCTGGTTGCAAATCCAACTAGGTATTTAGGTATTAACGGGCTGTTGATATTTAAAGCGGTCTGTATGGTTACAACACCTCCAACAAAAAATGAGATAAAAGCTACAATTCCCAATGATCCAATTACTAAATCTTCTACTTCTTTAAAGATTAAATTTTTCATAACGGACCATTTAGTTGGTTTACGAAACATTTCTGTAATCATTATAAAATAGGCCCCTATGTTTTGCAGATAAGTCATACGTGTGATGAATTTTGCTAAATTAAAAAAATACTAACCATTTTTTTGTTTAAGCTACAAGATTATTTTTGCGTTAATGAATTGATTTTCTCAATGTAATTCAATAAAATCTCTTTACCAATATATTTTGTTGATGAGGTTATAAAATAATCAGGCATTTCTTCCCAAGTTTCTTTCATAACTTTTTTATAATTTACAATATTTTCTTCTACTAAATTGAGTTTCTGTTTATCAGATTTTGTGAAAACAATATTAAACGCAATCTCATTTTCTGCCAGCCACTGCATGAATTTAAGATCAATTTTTTGAGGCTTATGCCTTATATCAATTAATACAAAAGCGCATACAAGCTGTTTTCTTTCTTTAAAATATTGTGTTATATATTTTTGGAAAGTTTTTTTTTCATTTTTAGAAACTCTTGCATAGCCATATCCTGGTAAATCAACTAAGTACCATTGATTATTAATTATGAAATGATTAATTAGCTGTGTTTTTCCTGGTTTTCCTGATGTTTTTGCTAACCTTTTTTGGTTTGTTAGCATATTAATTAGTGATGATTTACCAACATTACTCCGCCCAATAAATGCATACTCAGGAAGCGAGCTATTTGGGCATTTCGAAACCTTTTGGTTGCTTACTACAAATTTGGCAGATTTAATTAGCATTTCCTATATATAATTTATAAGTCTCTTGCTTTGAGCCAATTACCAAGAATTTCATTAAAAAGATTTGGATGTTCCATCATTGGTGCGTGTCCGCATTTATCAATCCAGAACAGACTTGAGTCAGGTAGTAATTTGTGAAATTCGTCTGCTACATTTGGGGGAGTTACAATGTCATTTTTCCCCCAAATGATACAAGTAGGTACTGAAATATTTGGAAGATCATGCGCCATATTATGTCTTATTGCACTTTTTGCGATCGCTAATATTTTTATTAATTTACTTTTATCATTAACAGTTTCGTAAACATCATCAACAATATCTTTAGTTGCAATTGCGGGGTCATAAAACACTTCTTCAGCTTTAGCTTTTATTACGTTGTAATCGCTTCGTTTAGTATAGCCACCACCCATAGCACTTTCATAAAGACCTGAACTTCCCGTAATAACTAGTCCTGCAACTTTTTTTGGATTTAGTTTAGTATAATAAAGCCCAATATGCCCACCTAAAGAATTACCAACAAGAATAACATCTTTGTAGTTTTTGTGTTTTATAAAATCTCTTAAATATTTTGCAAAGTTTTTAACGTTAGTATTTAATAAACTTTGTGTGTAAAGTGGTAGTTCAGGTAAAACCAATTTATAACCATCTTTGCTGAATTTTTGTATGACTCCATCAAAATTACTGAGCCCACCCATTAGTCCATGCAATATAATTATGGGACGACCAACTCCAATCTCAGTGTAATTAAATTTTCCTTCTTTCTTTAAACTATACATTGTAAAGATTGTTGAGTAATTGGTTACTAGCAAAGCTAATCAAATTTATTTAAAAAAATATTCAAAGATTGTATAATTAAAAATCACTATTTGCACTCGTTTAACTTCTTAAATATTCAATTTATCATAAAATTAGATCAAATGTTTATAATAATTTTGATTTTCACAATTTATTTATAAATAATTGATTTTCAATTATATATATTCAAAATGCTATGTTTTTTATCGATGTATTTTGCGTTTCATAGATTTTTATTAACAAAGTGGTAAATTGTGGTAAATTGTGGTAAATATTTTTTAAATTTGGTATAGTTAAACCGCCAATTTAATTATTAATCATGCATACACTAATTGGATCATATGAATGTAAGGCAGACGTTAAGGGGCGCTTGATGCTTCCGGTAGGCCTTAAAAAACAATTAGTTTCATCATTAAATACTGGTTTTATTCTAAAGCGTGCTGTGTTTCAGCCATGCCTTGAGCTTTATTCCTTAAAAGAGTGGGAGAGTCTAATGCAAAAGGTTAACAAATTAAATCGTTTCAAAAAGAAAAATAATGATTTTATCAGGAGGTTTACTGCTGGTGTGAGATTTATTGAATTAGATGCTTCGGGTAGAATATTAATACCTAAGGAATTAATAGTTTTTGCTGGAATTACAAAAGATTTAATGTTAACCTCTGCAGTTAATATTGTTGAGATTTGGGATAAAAATAAGTATGAAAAAGCTATAAATGATGCTGCAAGTGATTTTGCTGTTTTGGCTGAAGAGGTAATGGGTCAAGATGAATCAGATAGGTTATCATAATCCAGTCTTATTGAAAGAGACCGTTGCTGGTTTAAATATAAAAAATGATGGGGTATATGTTGATGTAACTTTTGGGGGAGGAGGTCACAGTAGGGAAATTTTACGTCAATTAGGTCCTAAAGGTAGATTGATTGCCTTTGACCAAGATAAAGATGCTCTTTTAAATATTGTTAAAGATTCTAGATTTCTATTTATTAATGAAAACTTCAAATTTATGAAACGATTTTTAAAATTCAATAATGTGAATTTTATTGATGGAGTATTAGCTGATTTTGGGGTTTCTTCTCACCAATTTGATAAGCCTGAGCGTGGATTCTCAACACGATTTGATTCTCATTTGGACATGAGAATGAATCAAGATAGCCATGTTTCGGCCAAAACAGTGATAAATAAATACGACGAATCAGATTTGAAAAGATTATTTAGAGACTATGGTGAATTAAGATTAGCTCCTGCAATTGCAAGAACAATTATAGAAGCAAGATCACTTAATCCGATTGAAACTACATTGCAGTTAAAGTCAGTACTTAGAAAATATTTGACCAGCGGAAAAGAAAATAAAATACTTGCTCAAATTTATCAAGCAATTAGAATTGAAGTAAATAAGGAATTAGATGCTCTGAAAAGTTTTTTGATAGATGCAAAAGATATGTTAAGGCCAGGTGGTAGGTTGAGTGTTATTTCATACCATTCATTAGAAGATCGTTTAGTAAAACGATTTATAAGAAATGGAATGTTTAGTGGAGAACCACAACGTGATATTTTTGGGAATTATGAAGTGCCATTAAAAAAAATAGGTAAGTTAATAATTCCTTCAACAGAAGAAATTAAAATTAATAATAGAGCAAGGAGTGCAAAATTAAGAGTAGCTGTGAAATTATAATTATTGAAATGAAGAAAACTATATATGGGATTTTGAAAGGGAAGTATCTCCTAGACGAAGGGGCTTATAAGAAATGGAGTTTTATCATTTTCTTTTCGTTGTTGGCTCTCATTGTAATTGCGAGTTCTCATAATACTGATGGTAAAGTTTATAAAATTGCAAAACTTAATGAGGAGGTTAAAGCTCTTAGGTCTAAATATGTAAATACACGAGCTCAACTTATGGAACTAAAAATGGAGTCTTTTTTAAGAACTAAAATGAAAGAGCGTGATTTATTTCCTTCTGAAACGCCACCAGTCAAAGTTATGATGGTTTCTAAAACACAAACACCTTAATGTCAAATAAAGATACTAACATATTAAATAGATTATACTTTGTTTCTGGATGGATGTTTGTGTTTGCTTTATTAATAATTTTTAAATTAATCAATATTCAATTTAATCAAGGAGAAGTATACAGATCTCTAGCTGAGAAAAGAACTATAAAAAATGTTGTCATTCCCGCTAATAGAGGAAATATATATTCAACCAATGGAAA
>CAJWDI010000070.1:0-9364 GCA_913031185.1 uncultured Flavobacteriaceae bacterium
CTGTTCCACTATCAAGGATTAGGTCATCTGTAGTTCCAGCTCCTTTGATTGTTGAACTGAAAGTAATATCTCCATCTTGACCTGCAGATTGAGTATCAATATCAACATCACCTGAAATTACAACCTTACCGGTCAAGGTCACATCATTACTTGCTTTATCTGAAGTAGTGATATTTCCTGACAATGTAATTCCTGTCGCATGACTACTTGTAATTGCAACAGAATGAATTCCCTCTCCAGAAGAATTAGTGCCACCGATACGTCCAACTGAAACAGCACCGCTACCAGCATCTATCTCGACAGTCTCATCCTCAGTACCATCTATGGAGTTAACTGTAACGCCTCCATTACTGGTCGCTATTTTTACTCCAGTTGCTGTGACATGAAGGGTTCCACCTTTGAACTCAATGTCCTCACCGGATGTCACGAAGTCAGTTACTGCTCCTGTTGCTTGAGTATTGACAAATGTATTTCCAGTATCTGCCTCAAACAAGACGTTTCCTCCATTGAAGGAATACACATCACCATCAAAGGTAATGCTTGCGGTAGCAGCGTTACCTGCCTCAAATACACCCGCAGTACCAGCAGTGGCATTATCTAAACCAACCTGATTAAGAGCAATGGTTCCAGCTCCAGCTGATGCGTTGATATAAGTATCTCCTAGAGGATCATCATCACCAATATGTCCATCGAAGTCAATTGCTCCACTACCAGAAGTAATAGTTAATTTCTCAGCAGAACCACCACTATTACCATCTACATTTCCAGTAATAGTGATATCTCCATCAAGAGTGGTACCAGTATCATCTGTATTTATAGTTGTATCTAAAACAGCTTGGTCTTCCGCGTTGTATCTTCTAAAACGACGTTTAATTTCTTTAGAATTAGGGAGACTTTTATCATGATTGATGTATCTAAGCTTGATCAGGTCTTCCTTGAGAACAAACAACTCCTTATTTTGATTGTAAACTTCCTCAAGTTCTAAATTGGTGATGGTTGTATCCAAATTTTGTTTGACCAAGGCTTCGAGGTAGGCAGATGTATATAAATCACTTTTGTACTGTTGCACCAAAATTTCAAATTCACTTTGTTGCTTCACCTCTAAGTTGATTTTTGCGCCATCCTGTAACAGTTGCTCGGTAGCCCAATTATTAATAACATTTTGAATTTGTATCAAACTGTCTTGTTGGGATAGGCCTTCAAATAAAGCAATATCTATATCGTCAAGAGTTAAAAAACTACTATTGACACGAGCGATTAAATCCTTATTGTTGGGCTTCAAAGTCAGGTCACAGCTAAAAATAAGCAGAAAACATAAACTAAAGAGTCTAGAAAGCATCATTCGGTTTTAATACTTTTTTTTAAATCACTAAGTATCTTCTCATTGATGACAATCGGGTATTTATTTCTTAATGTTTCAAGCCATTTGGACTCTAAAACACTTTGATACTTGGAAATGACAGCACCTTTAGCATCCTCAAATGATAGTATTTGTGGAGTTTCAATATTACTAATATTCAGTAAGACATAGTTATCGTCCAAGCTGTAGATTTCAGAAATTCCCTTATTGAAAACCATATTTTTAGGAATTAACGGGCTGTCTATCTCAAAATCACCACTACTAAAAATTAAAGCTTGATCACGTTCGTTTAATTTTTGAGAGATGGCATCAGTTGAAAAGCCTTGACTCCACATTTTTTTGACGGCCTTCAGTTTCTTTTTTTTGTTAGAACGTGCAATGGTAGCTGTAATTTTGCTGTTTGACTTAAACTTAGAAGTATTTTCGTTGTAATATGATTTTAAACCTATTGAGTCTAATTGAGCGCCTTTCCATATTTTATTTTCCATGATGTCAAATAACAACAGACCTTCTTCATATTCTTTTAAAACATTAGCATAATCTTCATTTTCATTAATGAGGTTATTTTTCTTATACTGAAAAAGGTTGTTTCCAAGAAAAAGTGCATATTGATTTGAAATGAATTTTGATTTTCCAGTTGAAGCCTTGAAAGAACGTTTGTTTTTATTTAATAAATCTAAAAAGTCTCTATATGAGAGTTCTTGAGATTCTATTTTTAAGAAAACTTGAGGTTCCATGGAAGCCTCTACCTCCCAAGTGTCATCAGCATCATTTTTTTGGATTTTCGCAACCACTGATTCTAGACTGGGTTGGCTAATCGTGTACTGTTGTTTCAACTTTTCTAGCATCTTTTGACGAATGACCTTAGAACGCGCATCCCGCTTGACTTTCTGCTCTAAATCAACTTTGATTTGTTCATAGGGCTCAACAGGGGTTTTTGAAATGAGCTTTAAAATATGCCAACCAAATTGGGATTGTATGGGTTCTGAAATAGCACCAATTTCTTTTAACCCAAAAGCAGTATTAACAAAAATTTCAGACCTTATATCTCCAGATTTAAAGGGATTCATCACCCCACCCTTGGCTGCAGAACTTTTATCATCGGAAAACTGCTTGGCCAAGCTTTCAAAAGAATCTCCTTCTTGAATTGATCTGAAAATTTCTTTTATTCTGTTCTCAGGAACTAAAGTGCTGTCTTTTTGATTGTTAGCAATCATAATGTGTGCCACTTGAACTTTACCTTTTGAAGGTCTTTTATCCAATACCTTAACGACATGATATCCGAATTGGGTCCTAAAAGGTTTTGATGTTTGTCCTAATGGCGTATTGAAAGCAGCATTTTCAAAATCATAGACCATCTTGAAAGCAGAAAAATAACCTAAATCTTCAACAAAGACAGATTTACCGTCGTGCAATGCAGTACGAAGACTTGTGAAATCTTCTTTGACCATACGAGATCTTAACGCTTTAATTTTCTCATATGCAGCGAGCGTATCTTGGCCAGGTTGAATGCGCACCAATATATGATGTGCTTTGACTTCACTGGTAGTACGATTGTAGGCTTCTTTTACAAGGGTTTCTGTAACTTCTTTATCGGTGGTGTAAGCTTTCGAAAGTTGATTTTTGTAACTTTCAAATTCTTTCTTATAACTATCCTTTTTATCAAAACCAAGCGTCCGGGCTTCTTTTAATTTTAGTTTATAATTGGTGTAAAGATTGAGATAGTAGTCAATATTTTTTTGACTCTCGTCCTGAACCAAATCAATGTTTTTATTGTAAACCCTTAAAAATTCTTTAACTGAAATGGTCTCACCTCCGATGGTCATCAGGTTTTCTGAATCAATAGATTGGGCAATGGTGAAATTTACGGATCCAACTAAGAGGTTTAAAACTAGGAAAAATCTGATCATATTTATTTGATTTTTTGGGATAACAAACTTATAAAAAATTGAACAATTTGCAATAGGATGCAATATTGAAAACTTTAATTATCGAGAATAATTAGGTGCCTCTTTTGTGATCATCACATTGTGGGGGTGACTTTCATTAATTCCTGAGGAAGTGATTTTAACAAATTGACCGGTTTCTTTAAGTGTATTGATATCCTTAGCCCCGCAATAACCCATGCCAGCTCGAATGCCTCCTACAAACTGATGAAGACTCTCAAAAAGCTCCCCTTTGTAGGGCACACGCCCAACAATTCCTTCAGGAACAAGTTTTTTAATATCGTCTTCAACATCTTGAAAATAACGGTCCTTACTGCCTTCTTTCATCGCTTCTACAGACCCCATACCTCTGTAGGATTTAAATTTTCGACCTTCATAAATAATAGTTTCTCCTGGAGATTCTTTTGTGCCTGCTAAGAGTGACCCCAGCATGACACAGTCTGCACCCGCTGCCAAGGCCTTTGGAATATCGCCTGTATAACGAATGCCTCCATCGGCAATAACCGGAATCCCTGATCCTTTAAGCGCTTCGGCCACTTCTAAAATAGCAGAAAACTGTGGAAATCCAACCCCAGCAACCACACGTGTTGTACAAATCGAGCCTGGTCCAATACCAACTTTTACTGCATCTGCTCCTGCTTTAACCAAGTATTCTGCTGCTGCAGCAGTGGCAATATTTCCTACTACCACATCGAGACCTGGAAACTTAGCTTTAGTGGTTTTCAAAACATCGACTACGCCTTTGGTATGGCCATGGGCAGTGTCAATAACAATGGCATCAACTCCAGAGTTAACCAATGCTTGGGTCCGTTCCAAAGCATCGCCAGTAACTCCAATGGCAGCAGCCACGCGAAGGCGACCATATTGGTCTTTGTTAGAAATGGGTTTTTGGGTGAGCTTTGTAATGTCTCTAAAAGTAATCAGACCGATGAGTTTATTATCATTATCAACTACTGGCAACTTTTCTATTTTATTTTTCTGAAGAATCACCTCGGCTTGTTGAAGCGAAGTTCCTTCAGACGTAACCACTAAATTTTCAGAGGTCATGACCTCTGTAATCGCACGCTGATTGTTTTTTTCAAATCTCAAATCTCTGTTGGTAACAATCCCTTTCAAAACGTAATTTTTGTCCACAATTGGAATTCCACCAATGCGGTGCTCTTTCATGCTCTTTTTAGCATCCATAACGATGGCATCCAATTGAAGTGTAACAGGATCTATAATCATACCACTTTCTGCACGTTTTACTTTACGCACCTCAATGGCCTGCTGTTCTATGGTCATATTCTTGTGTAACACCCCAATACCACCTTCACGAGCAATGGCAATGGCCATGGCACTTTCAGTAACGGTATCCATGGCTGCGGAAACGATGGGAACATTGAGTTCAATATTTTTAGAAAATTTAGTTGTAATGCTGACTTCCCGGGGTAAAACCTCCGAAAAAGCAGGTATCAGAAGAACATCATCGTAGGTGAGCCCTTCGCCAATAATTTTAGAAAGATGTGATTGCATTGCAATTAGGTTTAATTGCATGCAAATTTAAGGTTTTTTATTCTATTAACTATTGTGTGTTTTTAAAATCCTTAGAAAGTGGTTTCATTTTCATTAGCATTGTACGAATAATTAAAGGTATAATGGCGTGCGTTTTCAGCAACAGATTCATCTAAATCTTTATAATAACTTAAAATTTCAACCTTAGCATATTTAAAGTCATGTGTCCTAATAACCAATGTTTTCCCTGGAATAGGGAGAATTAAATGTTCTGGGGGACCTGTATAGCTATACCAACCATTTCCGCTTCCTGTAGGAATAGCCAAACCTTCTTCTAAAGAATCTTGAGTAAAATCGCTTACAACAACAGATGTCACTTCTGAAAACGGCAGACTTTTAATGTAAGCCGCTGCGTTACCATTGCGCTCTGGCTCGTCCGCATCGCCTGTAGATGTACCGCCATTAACGATAATTGTTGTCCCTCTAAAGGCAATATCCCATTGGGTATCGCTTGTAGTCACTGAAGCCGTAGCAAAATCAAACTTTGTGTAGCTGCCGCTGGAGGGTTCTTGGCCTTGACCGCCTGTCATCGGTGCATGTAAGTTGGTAATTTGTGAATATTGATCAGCTGGCAAGGGGCTTCCTTCATCGTCATTACAGGAAGTAAAAACAAAAACAGACAAGAAGATCAGAGTTTTATATGTATTGTATGATTTCATTACTATTGTATTTATTATTAAAAATTTATAGTCACATTTCCATAAACAATCCTGCCAGCAATATTACTGATATTTTGAGGGTCATTAAAATCTAAAAAATTATCCATTCCAAAACCCAGTTTGTAATGTTCAAAAATGGTTTTATTAATTGCAAAATCAAAAATTGAATAGCCAGAAACAAATGTATCGTAAGCATCTAAATAACCATTACCATTGTTGTCATAAAGCCCAAATTTACTTCTATACGTAGCTCTTATGTTACTGTCCAAATTCCATTTTTTCATGTGATAAGAAAGCTTAAAATTGAGCATATGCCTAGAGCGGTTTAACAAGCCAAAATAATCTTTCTTTGAAAGCACAAAAGCGGGCGATGTAGGGGTTAACCTTGCAAATACTTCACCATTTTTGAAAGCTTGAATGGCTTTTTTGTCTTTTGCATACAACAATTGATAGCCAGTTGTAAGTACGGTGTTTTTATTAAATTTTAAGTTGGCATTGAGTTCGAGTCCTTGGGTATAAATCTCGTTTACATTATAATAACTAAAAACGTTTTGGCCATTAGTTTTTCTGGCGATTACTCTAGTGTCAATAAGGTTCGAGATTTCATTTCTAAATAAGTTCAAATTGATTTTGAGTTTTGAATCGATTTCTAGATCAATTCCAAAATTATATCCAATTGAACGCTCAGGTTTTAGGTTGCCCTCAAACCCACTTAGAGGCACCAAAAGGTTCGCAATATCGCCATTGGCTTCTAACTCGGGGATAATTGTGGTTACAGCATTATACCCCAAAACCGTGTAGCCTACAGTTGCATTTGTAAAATCAAAATATAATTGTCTGAAATCGGGGGTTTTAAATCCGTAACTTACAGAACCTTTGACAGCCAGTTTATCATTGAATTTATAGCGTACAGCCGCTTTGGGGCTAAGTTGAGATGCGTATTCATTATGTCGATCAAAACGAAGGCCTAGAATCAAATTGAATTCATCGTTTTTTTTGTACTCATATTGAGAATAAAGATAGGATGAATTAAACTTGGGGTTTTCAAAAAAGTCTGTTCTTTGCAAGCTTTCGAATTGCATCCCTACCCCAGCGATAAATGAATTATGTGTATTCGGCTTAAAAACAGTTCTGAATTCAGGTCTTGAAAAACGTTGTTTAAAATCGCTGTATGAGAACAAATTATCTGCTGCATCATTTAAAAATTCTTCTGCCTTGTAAGTAGTGGTGTAGAATTCGAATTGATTGTGCCAACTTTCATTGAATGTAAATTCTAATTTTGAATGAAAATTCCATTCATCAATTTGACTCTCTCCATTATAGCTGCTGGCACTCGCGACATTGTCTTGTACTTGGCGGTAGAGCCTGCCAGAAACGAAGAGCTTGACTTTTTCTGAAAACTCATAATTAATTTTAGTGTTAAAGGTATAATTGTGAAAAGGCTCAACAGTATTGATATCGTCTGAATCTACCAAATCGTATCCCTCATTAGAAAAACGATTGACAAAAGCATAAAGCCCAAGTTTGTCTTTTTTATAACTGAGTTCTGTATTCAAGTCATTTGAACTAAACGTACCTCCACGGTAATAAAAACGGCCTGTAAAACCGGTCTTGGGGGTTTGCGTTATAATGTTAACAATACCAGCCAAAGCTTCATTGCCATAAAGGCTAGAAGAGGGCCCTTTTACAATCTCAATTTGTTTGATATTGCCTACTGTAACCCTAGACAAATCTAAAGTGCCTGCAGAACGCCCTATAAGCGGTACACCGTCAATTAAAATTAAATTGTATTGGCTATCAAGCCCCTGCATTTGAAGGCCTTGTACGCCACCAAAATCAGGAACCATTAGCAAGCCTGTTTGCTCCTCAAGAATATCATTGAGGCGAATGGAATTTGCAGCAGCAATCGCCTTGGCTGAAATCAGTTGTATTGGCAAAGGTATTGAAGTCAATTGCCGTTTGGTGCGGGTAGCAGAAATGATAACTTCATTAAGATTTTCAACTGCTGTCGAGTCCATAACAACTTCAGTTGGAACTTGGGAAAAAAGCCATTGCGTACCGCAGAATAAAATTAATAAAGAAAGCCTTGGAAAATGCATTAACTACAGTTTGTATTGGACCGTGAGATAAAAATTTCGAGGAGCAGAAGGAATGATACCTGGACCTGGGTAACCTGTTGCACGTCTAGTAAAATACGCATTATCCAGAAGATTGTTTACACCTGATTCAAACTGAAATGCACCCCATTTATAGGAACATCCAAAATCTAAAATATCATAAGCAGGAATCGCGCCAATGACACCACTTAAATTCCCCTCAGTGGCATTGGTAGCATCTGTAAATTGGTCTGATAGATAAGAATATTGGAGATTGGCGGTGAAATCTTTATAAGATAACTTAAATCCAGTTTTAAAATTAACTCTGGGTACAAACTCTACACGATTCCCAACAATTCCATTGGCTTGACTTTCCGTATATTTAGAATCAATAAGTGAGGTGTTAAAAAACACATTGGATTTCAACTTGCCGTCAAAATTAAAAATTTCATTAAGATTAAAATCCAACAGGCTTTCAAATCCAAAAATTCTTGCTTTTCCAATATTCCCGCGCTCGGACCGTACATTTCCATCAGGAAAAACTTTCTGTAAAAACCCAATACGGTCATCATAAAGTAATGAGAATACACTAATGTCAAAAGAAATGTAATTTTTGAAAACTCCGCGCGCGCCCAAATCCATTGTTGCACCTTTTTCATCTGTGATATTGGGGTTAATCACAAAGGCTGGATTGATGATGCTGATGTCTGCAAAAGTTACAGATCTATAGTTTTGAGATAGGTTGCCATAAAACTCCAAGGAAGTATTGGGTTTATAACTAGCGCCAAGACCCAACAAAACAAAGGAACGTTCACGTGTTTCGTCGTAAAAATCAGTTTCATTTAGGATGACATTGCCAGCACCGTCTAAATTTATGCGTTTGCTGTAGCCTTGACTTTCCGTCTTAATGTACTCGAACCGAAACCCTGGGGTGATTGAGATTTGATCATTTAAGTAAATTAATTGTTCGCCAAAAACAGCGGTGTTAAGATTTGGATAAGTATAATCGGATTGGGCAGGATAGTCAATGTATTGTTGGGATTGAAAACTAAAATTAGAGTCCGATCCGCTGCTGCCTGGACCTTGTTGGCCTGTATTGTTGGCCTTGTAAAACTTAACGCCCAAAAGCGCCGTAGCATTTTTATTTAACAGTTTATAGTTGTGAATCAATCGCGACTCAAAACCATAATTTTTAAAATCGCCTTTGATGAGGTCTCGCGCTTCAAAAGAATCTACTTGATCGACTCTATTGGTCCTAAAACCAAGGGCATCTCTGGTCGCATCAAGTCCAAAAAAATTAAAACTGAATTTTGTGCTTTCTGAAAATTCGTGGGTTACTTTGGCATTGTAAAGCAACCAATTGATCGCAAACCAATTTCTGGATCTATTGCTTTGATAGGGATCACTGTCAAACATTGCATCGTTCAAGCCTCCGGCTTGCTTGGCCAGATAGTTTAGATACGTTATTTCACCTGATATCTCTGTTTTGTCTGAAAGCTTATACACCAATTTTAAATACATATTCCTGGACGAAAAATTAGAGTTGTCTCTAAAACCATCTCCTTCTTTGTAATTAAAAAACGCATAATACCCAAGCTTGTTTTTAGTTCCACTAAGGCTTGTGAAGTTTGTATAAAGATTGTTGCTGCCCAGGGTGTTTCGTGTTTGGACTTCTAACAGACGTTTGGGATTGGGGGCTTTCATTTTAAAATTTACCAAGCCGCCAAACTGGGTGCCATATTGAAGGGA
>CAJWDI010000071.1:0-9300 GCA_913031185.1 uncultured Flavobacteriaceae bacterium
GACAATTGCATAGCAACATATCAATTTAATAGGACAGAAGTAGAATTTAATCCTTGCCCCTAACTTCACAAACTGTAATCCTAACTAAATGAAAAAGTGGCTCATCTTCTATATCACACTTATAATTGTTATGCTTGTAAATGGTTATTTTGGCATTTACAAAGAAACTTGGATATATTCCGAAGCTATAAATATGTTTTGTATTTCAATTCTTTGTTTAGGGATAGCTTATGAACTCTATTTAAAGAAAAAGAAAAAATGAAAAAAATCAAGATTTTATTTTCGGTACTGTTCATATTATCCTTATTCACTTGTGTAGGATGGATATGTAATGTACTTGGATGTTAAGCATATATTTAAAACTAATAAAATGAAAAAACTATTTTTATTATTTATCCCATTTATTTCTTTTTCTCAAGTTCAAAAAAAGAAAATAAATATGAATCAAATGATGGGGGGGAAAACGGAGATACAAATGAAAAAAAAGTTTGATTCTAATCGCTTTCAAATAAAAAGGAAAATTGAAAAAAAGATTGTTGAAAAGTGGGAAGAATATAGCAAAGCTTTTGAATATTCGGATTTTGATAAAATAACAACTTATTTCACATTTCCAGTTACAATATCTCTTTTTAATAATCCTATTGTAATAAAAGATGAAGTTGAATTAATTAAATTATATAAACGAATAAGGGGCAATGTTCAAGACGGATATAAGTATAGTAAACTAGATAAATCAAGGATTATTTGGATATCAAAAGACATTTGTGCACTAGACGCTACATACTCTAGATTTAATGACAGTTATGAGAATATTTTCACAGGAAGAGGAATTTATATGTACAAAAAAATTGGTGAATCTTGGAAAATGTTTTCAATGTCTGGTATTAAAATTAATAATAAAAACTAAATGAAAAACTATCAATATGAAATACTTTATAATAGCATTTAAAAATTGGAATAAATTCAAAGGCAGAGCCAATCAACCAGAATTTTGGTATTTTACCCTTTTTTACTTTATAGTAGGTACAATTTTATATTATATTGATCTTTCATTTTTGGGCTATAACCCTGTGGACCCGGCCTCAATTGGAGTTTTACAATCAATATTTGGCTTAGTGGTTTTAATCCCATTTTTATCTTTGACTATTAGACGCTTACACGACGTTAATAAAAATGGATGGAATATGTTGTGGATTTTTACTATTATTGGTGCTCCCTATGTTCTTTATTTAAACATTATAAAGGGAAGCAAAGAAGATAATTCTTATGGCCCTCCATCAAAAATATAAATCAGATCATTAAGGCTAAAACAAAGCAATTAATTTAAAACTGTTTATGTTGGGTCCAAATCGATTCAATGAATCATCGTCAAAGTCGCTGTTTAATATTTAGAATAAACAGCCTGCCTGAAAGCCTTTTGAATGTCAAAAGAAAATTCTCTGGCGCGTGTCATAAACAATCCGAAAAGCTGCTTCTCGGGGTCAATCCAAAAATGTGTGTTGTGGTAGCCAGACCACCCAAAAATTCCTTTGGATGAATTTGTGTCATCCAATTCTGGTTTATCCAAAACAAAGAGTGAAAAACCATAATAAAATGGACTCCCCAAGTTTATAAATTGATTGGGTTCATCCTCCGAATATTTTGAGGTCATCATCTCAATACTCGAAGGAGAAATGATTTGTTTGTCATTGAAAGTCCCATTATTAAGCAACATCTTACAAAAATTTGAATAGTCTTTCATTGTAGAAACAAGGCCTTCACCTCCAAAATAAGCGCGGTTGTTGATGTCATAACTCATCTCATCAAGTAAGTTTGTAAACCCTTTTAAAGCATTGCTGTTTATAAAAAGGGGCTGGAACCTTGCTCTTTCTTCATCGGTAAGGTAGAATTTGGTGGCATTCATTTCTAAAGGCTCAAAAATTGTTGCTTTCAAATATTCATAAAATGACTGGCCAGAAACTACTTCAATAACCCGTCCTAAAATCGCTTGATTTATCCCGTATACATAATCGGTTCCCGGTTCAAATTCAACGGGGTGTTTGGCAACATCATTGACAAAATCGATAAGATTATCATATTTAACGGTACTTGTAAACCAATGTGGGTTTGCATAATACGTATAACCCGACCGGTGAGTCATCAAGTGAATAAGCTTCAAAGAATTCTCGCAAAAATAAATTTCACCATTTGAATCCTTACACTTTAAGTTTTCAAAGGCGGGAATATAATCTGAAACGTCATCATTAAAATCAATACGGCCTTTCTCAAACAAGGTCATGGCAGCAACAATCGTAATGGGTTTGGACATGGACCATATCGGAAAGATTGTACGGTCTGTGATGTCCTTATCGCCAGGCTTTTTAGAATTAAATATATGATTGTAAACCACCTCGCCGTCTTTATAAACCAATGCAATATTCGACCCTGTTTGTTCTGAATCAATCAGGTTTTTTTGGAATTCCAAGATGGGGTTTTCTTGAGAGCGGCAGCCAAGGCTTGAAAGAAATAAGAGGAAAATTAAAAGATAATGTTGCATTGTTGACTGAGTTGTAATGAGTTTTATTGCGAAATTAAAGAAAGTTGAAGACTTTGAAAAACTTAACAGCTACAAAGGCCTTATTCATCTTTGTTGTGAAGCATGTATTGCTGATTCAGTATTTTTTTTTAAATTGTAAAAAACAATTTAAATCTTTTGTGAAATGAAAAAACTGCTGCTTACTTTTGCGGTCATCCTTATGGCGGCCTGCAACAAAAACAATACTGAAAAACCTGCCACAGTGGGCGAATGGTATGCCACTGAAATGGCTGGAAAATCCTTTAAATTAGGGAGTCAAAAGAATATTGATTTGATAAAACAAGCAGGTAAATATTACAATGCAATGGACGCCAAAAATCTTGCGGCTATGTTTTCAGAGACTGCCAAAATATATGCCCACACAGGAGAGATGCTGGAAGTAAGTGAAGGGCTTTATAACGACTACTTTGCAAGTCTAGATTCCTTGTCTTGGGAGCCTAAAGGCATCTCCACACAAACGCTTGAGGACGACTCCATTGCAGTGGTATCCATCCCCTCAGATGACAGCCGTTATTTTAAAGATGGAACCGTTGAAGAGGCTTTGTTGTTTGAACGTTTTTGGATTGTTGATGGCAAAATTCAAACCATTGTACAATACAAAAGAGAAGTTGGAAAAAACTACGAGGAATTTAAGTTTTAAACCAGCCACTCAACCTTTAAAGCCACATCCATTCGTTCTTTTACAGCAAGTGTCGTGTGGTCAAATTTCCCCATATACATAAACCCTAAACAGCGCTCGTCTGCATTCAAATCAAAAAATGAATGCATCTGTTTTGTATATTGGGGACTGCTCCAATAGCATCCAATTTTTTGATCGACGCAACTGAGCCAAATGTTTTGAACTGCCATGGCCACAGCGGCAACCTCTTCCCATTCGGGGATTGAAACCGCAGTGCTTCGCTTCATAAAAATACCTAAAATACAATTGCTTAATCGACATTTTTCGAGTGTTTTTTTTTGCTTGAAATCGGCTCTTGGTTCATCTGGATTGTGCGCTTCTATGGCTTGAACCATGGCTTGTCCTAAACGGGCTTTTGCTTTATTTTTATAAACCTTAAAGAACCAAGGTTGTGTCATTTTATGCGTAGGCGCCATATTGGCATTTTCAAGCAATTGATCTAAGGTCGCTTTGTCTATTTCTCCCTTGTTAAATTGGCTTGGATAAACCGCGCGCCTAAAGGCGATGAGCTTGTTGATATCCATAATTGTTTTAATATAGATGTAAAATTAATGTATAGGGCTCACATAAATAATTAAATTTGAAAAAATATCCTGTCCCATAAATAGTTTGACTGACAATGTATTGGCATGTCAAAAGAAAACCTACAGTCTTAAATAGAGTGCATTGAATAAAATAATTGTACTTTTAAGAATTGTTAATAAAAAAACCCTTTTTATGAAAAATTTGAGCCTACTCCTTTTATCACTATGTTTTATTTGTTGTAAATCAACAGAAAAAACAACCACATCTAAAATTGAAATTTACGATGATACGTTAAATTCCATTGTGAATATTGAAGCACAAATTGAAGTTTTAGCAGATTCCATTTCATTGCCGGAAGGACCGGTTTGGGATAAAAAAAACAACTGTTTATTGTTCGTAGACATCCTTAAAAACAAAGTTTTGAAGTGGGATGAAAAAACGGGTGTTTCAGACTACATTACACCGGCTGGTAACACAGGCTATGCCCCCAATTTAGAGGGTGGTATCTTGGGAGCCAATGGGCTTGCTATAAATTCTGAAGGCACGCTCATACTATGCCAACACGGGGACAGAAGGTTAGCAGCAGTTGAAAAAATTGAAGGCGTGACGGCCACTTTTGAAACATTAATTGATCACTACCAGGGCCTGCGTTTTAACAGCCCCAACGATTTAACCCTCGCCGAAGATGGAACGGTCTTTTTTACGGACCCACCTTTTGGTTTTTTAGATCTTGAAAGTTTCAAGTTTGTGGATACTGAAATAAAAGGCTTGGACTTCAACGGTGTATATAAATTCAACCCAAAGAATAAAGAAGTATCATTGGTAACCAATGCCATTGATTTGCCAAATGGCACTGCATTATCACCAGATCAAAAAACACTTTATGTCAATAAAATGGGCATGCTTGATAAGCAGCCTAAAATCATAAAAATTGATCTCGAAACACAAAAGCTAGAAACCCTTTTTGATGGGGCAGAATTGGCCAAAACATACGACGGGAACTTTGATGGCATGAAAGTCCACAGCTCTGGGCTTATTTTCACGTCAGGTCCAGGCGGGCTTTTAATTGTTTCACCTCAAGGTAAATTGATGGGGAAAATCGATTTTGGACACATTACCAATTGTGCTTTTGATGCCGATGAAAATTACCTCTACGCAACCGGCTTTGTTTCTAATCCAAAAGTATTCCGAATCAAATTAAAATAAACACTTGATGGCTAAAATCCGTTTTTCTTCAAACATTAAAGCGCCAAAAAAACTCATTAAGTCATTCACGCTACTAATGATTGCATTACTTTTTACGGTCTTTTGCTGCACGACCGATGAAGGCGCTACGCTTTGTATTGTTGAACATAATTTGGAAACAAACGCGGCTGAAAATGTGACCGCTAATTCGGCCCGCTTATCAGGTAGTATTGGCATCGTTTCTGAGAATTGCGATATCCCGCTTGGTGCGCATCAAGGCTTTGTGTATGCCACCGGCAGTATGCCCAATATAGATGATAATTTAATTACAGTTAATGCGGGAGATATAAGCGCTTCCCTGAACGGCCTCAATCCTGAAACAACCTATTATGTAAGAACCTTTATTGCAAACTCCATAGGGGAATACTATGGGAACGAGATTAATTTTACAACCACTGCAACAGGGACAAACTAATCACGGCTCAAATACACAAGAGGCAAATCCGTAAAATCGTAAAAATCACAGCTTTTGGTTTTAAAGTCAACGCTATCTAACAAACAAATCAACCGGCTGGCCATACCGGCCATTATTGCGGGTGTTTCCGAACCAATTTTATCACTAACAGATGCTGCCATTGTTGGGCATATGCCTTTAAATGCGACTGTTTCTCTAGCAGCGGTCGGCATTGTTTCTTCTTTTTTATCCATGCTTATTTGGGTGTTAGGACAATCTCGTTCAGCCATTTCTTCAATTATTTCCCAATACCTTGGCGCAAACAAACTCAAAGAGGTGAAAAGCCTTCCGGCGCAAGCCATTGCCATCATTCTGATCTTAAGCGTTTTGATTTGCGCAGCTACCATTCCTTTTAGTGCGGCGATTTTTAAATTTTATAACGCTTCGGGGGTGCTATTGGATTATAGCGTTGACTATTATAAAATTCGGATCATTGGTTTTCCATTCACCCTCTACACATTTGCTGTTTTTGGGGTATTTCGAGGACTACAAAACACTTACTACCCCATGGTGATTGCCATCATTGGGACCGCTATAAATATTGTTTTAGACCTTGCATTGGTCTATGGAATTACAAATGTTATAGCACCGATGAACCTTAAGGGTGCCGCCTTGGCAAGCGTTTTGTCTCAAGCCCTGATGGCAGTTATGGCGACCGCACTGGTGTTAAAAAACACACCCATTACTTTAAAAATTAAAGGTCCTGTAAACAAAGAACTACCAAAATTTTTAATGATGATTGGCAATCTAATTCTACGAACGCTTGCGCTTAACCTTGCCCTTTACTTTGCTACAAGTTTTGCAACGGGCTACGGCACCAACTACATTGCCGCCTATACCATAGTCATCAATTTATGGTTTTTTGCAGCTTTTGCTGTAGATGGCTATGCCAGTGCTGGAAATATTTTGTCTGGTAAACTTTTCGGGGCTAAACAATTTGAAACTTTGGTTGAGTTAAGCCAACGGCTCACAAAAAAAGCGCTCATCGTGGGGCTCTTAATGGCTGGATTAGGAGGGCTATTTTACAAATCTGTAGGAGCAATGTTTACATCAGACCCGAATGTTTTAGCGGATTTTTACGAGGTGTTTTGGATTGTTTTAGCCATGCAGCCCCTCTGTGCAATTACTTTTGTATTTGATGGCATCTTTAAAGGGCTTGGAAAAATGAAAGCCTTGAGAAACGTATTGTTTGCTGCCACTTTTTTGGTGTTCATCCCTGCCCTACTTTTGGGGCATTATTTAGAGCTCAAGTTGCACGGGATACTGTGGGCGTTTACACTGTGGATCGCTGCCAGAGGGGCGCCATTGGTGGTGAAATTTAGAAAACAATTTTTACCGCAAGCCCGAAAACACTAACTTTGTTTGGATTTTGTTAAAAACAGAGTATTAGAAATGTCCAAAATAAGAATTACGAAACAGTTTTCCTTTGAGACCGGCCACGCGCTTTATGGTCATGATGGGAAATGTAAAAACATTCACGGCCATAGCTACCGTTTAAATGTAACATTATTTGGAACCCCCATAACGGACGACAACAGTCCAAAATTTGGGATGATTATGGATTTTTCTGATTTGAAAAAAATAGTCAAAGAAGCCGTTGTAACACCCTTTGATCACGCCACGATCTTTAACAAAAACACACCGCACTCAAAACTGGCTGAAGACTTGAAATCTAGTGGCCATAAGGTCGTTCTTGTCAACTACCAGCCTACCAGTGAAATGCTGGTCATTGATTTTGCTGAAAGAATTAAAAAACGCTTACCTGCTAACATCCATTTACACGCCCTTAAACTTCGAGAAACTGCCAGCTGCTATGCAGAGTGGTATGCGAGTGATAATGAATAAAGTGTATGAAAACCATTCAAATATCTAAGGGAAAAAAGATTTATTTCACATCTGATCACCACTTTGGGGCGCCCACAAAAGCGGCCTCTAAACCCCGTGAAGAAAAATTTGTAGCGTGGCTGGATGACATAAAAAAAGATGCCGAAGTCTTGTTCATCCTTGGAGACCTCTTTGATTTCTGGTTTGAATACAAACATGTCATTCCAAAAGGTTTCACCAGAGTGTTGGGAAAGTTGGCAGAGCTGAGTGACCAAGGGATTAAGATTCACTTTTTTGTGGGCAATCACGACATGTGGATGCGGGGCTACTTTGAAGAAGAATTAAACATTAAAGTGTACCAAAAACCTGAGCAGTTTAAATTAAACAACAAAACTTTTTTTATTGGCCATGGCGACGGTCTTGGGCCAAATGACAAAGGATACAAGCGCTTGAAAAAGGTGTTTACAAACTCATTCTTTAACTGGCTTTACCGCTGGCTTCACCCAGATTTTGGGGTGCGGTTTGCCCAATACCTATCATTAAAAAACAAACTCATTTCTGGAGATGAAGATCTTAAATTTATGGGGAATGATAATGAATGGTTAACCCAATATGCACACAGAAAATTAAAAGACAAGCACTTTGATTATTTTGTGTTTGGCCACCGGCACTTGCCACTTGAGGTGCCATTAAACTCAAAATCAATATATTTTAACTTAGGGGATTGGATTACGCACTACACCTATGGCATTTTCGATGGTGAAACCTTTACGTTGAACAAACTAGAATCCTAAAAACCTACAATACCGAGTCACTAAAGCTTGTGCTGCCAATTAATTTATTTTGAGTGCTTTTGATGTTTATTGATTTAAAATAAATATCTTAGGCACGCAAACCAATTTGACTCAGATGGAATTTTTTGAAATCCCTTTTTTTGACGACGACTTCTATAAGATGTGTGTTCGCTTTTTAATCAATTTTACAGCACTCACAACGCTTATAAAAGGCTGCTATTATGCCTTTTCAAAAAAGGCCGATTATGTGTTTACGTTTTACCTGGTTGGTACTGTGGTTTTTTTCTTGTGCTTTACCTTAAAAAAATACGAAATTGACTTAGGGCTTGCCTTGGGTTTGTTTGCCATTTTTGGAATTCTGCGTTACCGAACAGATCCGCTCAAGGTAAAGGAAATGACCTACCTTTTTATTGTGATTGGGCTTTCAGTGATCAATGCGTTGTCCAATAAAAAAATGAGTTATATAGAAATTCTTACAGCCAACACTGTAGTCATTTTAATGGCTTATTATCTAGACCGCTACTGGAGCCGTCAAAAAACCGCCTCCAAAGACATTTTATACCAATCGCTAGACTACATAAAACCAGACCAACATGAGCTTTTAAAAAAAGACCTTGAGGACAAGTTGGGTTTCGAAATTTTAAAAGTTGAAATCGGTCAAATTGACTTTGAAAGGCAAACTGTCAAAGTTAAAATTCGCTACAAAAAACAAGTATGAAAAGACCCATTACAAAATTATATGGCTTAGGACTTATTGCTTTAATTCTATTTATAATAATGCCATCTCATGCTCAAGACACTGAAGATCTTGAAGGATGGGGCGCTGTTGAGCTGAACTTAAAAGCCACAGAAAAACTCTCCTTTTCTGTTTCCGAGCATCTCAGATACAGAAACGACATTACGACTCTTAGAAATTACTTTACTCAAGTTAAAGTAAATTATGAACTTTTTAAAAATTTCGAACTCGGGGGTGGGGTGCGCTATATAACTGACAATGATGATGTCGGGAATAAGCAAGGCCACGAATATCTGTTTAGGTATCAATTTGATGCAGTTTTTAATCAAAAAATTGATAGGGTAATGGTTTCATTTCGGTTTAGATATCAAAACAAAAATCAGCTTGGTCTTTCAGAAAGTGAAGGGGATATCCCAACAGAATACACCCGTTACCGAATGGGACTGAGCTACAAAGTAAAACCCCTTA
>CAJWDI010000072.1:0-9198 GCA_913031185.1 uncultured Flavobacteriaceae bacterium
AAAGGCGAACACATTACAAGGCGACCACACCACAGATCGCTACTTGTCCTACAACCGGAGCGCCACACCTCTATCACAGAGCCCATTGGTATGAAGGAAAACTATATTACCGTGGTCAAGTGCTTATTGACAGCACCTCTACTGAAGAGAATGTAGCTTAAAAGCCATATTTTTTGAACCCTTTAATAAAAAACGCTCGCTGAGCGTTTTTTTTATTTTAAATAAATGTTTTTTTCGCTTTTTAGGCAAAAAAGCATTATTTTTGACCCGTTTTGGTTGTTTTTTGCTCATTTTTTGCAAAAAACAACCAATTTTAAAAAAATGTAAATGGGTAAAATCTCAGCAGCGATTACAGCTGTAGGCGCATACGTCCCCGAATTTGTACTTACCAACGCGATGCTAGAAACCATGGTAGATACCAACGACGAGTGGATTACCACCAGAACTGGGATTAAGGAGCGAAGAATTTTAAAAAAAGAAGGAAAAGGGACTTCTTTTTTAGCGATCAGAGCTGCTAAGGATCTTCTTCAAAAATCTGGGGTTGACCCTCTGACCATTGACCTTGTGGTTGTAGCAACCGCAACTCCAGACATGAAAGCGGCTTCTACAGCTTCTTATACTGCTACACAAATTGGCGCCACCAATGCCTTTTCTTTTGATATGGACTCTGCTTGCTCTGGTTTTCTTTTTGGGATGTCCACTGCTGCGCGATATATAGAATCTGGACGTTATAAAAAAGTACTACTCATTGGTGCTGATAAAATGTCATCCATTGTAAATTATAAAGACCGAGCAACTTGTATCATTTTTGGCGATGGTGCTGGTGCGGCACTTTTCGAGCCAAATGATGAAGGCCTTGGATTACAAGACGAATATTTACGAACTGATGGTTCTGGGCGAGAATTTTTACAAGCTACTTATGGCGGTTCTTCAAAGGCCATTACACATGAAGTTTTGGACCGCGGGGGTCATTATGCGTTTCAAGAAGGAAAAACGGTTTTTAAAAATGCCGTTTTTAACATGGCAGACGCCACAACAAAAATTATGGAACGCAATCAATTGAACAAAACAGATGTGCAATGGTTGGCGGCACACCAAGCCAATAAAAGAATTATCAATGCCACGGCAGAACGCATGGAAATTAGCCCAGAAAAAGTGATGATGAACATAGAGAAATATGGCAATACAACGTCTGCAACTTTGCCGTTGTTGTTAAACGATTATGAGACCCAACTCAAAAAAGGAGATACAGTCATTTTTGCTGCCTTTGGTGGTGGATTCAGCTGGGGGTCTATTTATTTGAAATGGGCCTACTCAAAAAACTAATAACTAATATAAATTAAAAACCATATTATGAATTTAAAAGAAATTCAAAACCTTATCAAATTTGTAGCCAAGTCTGGTGCAAGCGAAGTGAAATTAGAAATCGAAGATGTTAAAATTACCATCCGAACAGGGGGTAGCGAAAAAGCCCAATTTCAGCAAGTAACACTTCCTGTGTCTGTGCCTCAAACACAACTGCCTCAATCCGCTCCTGCAGCTGAGACAATTGTAGATGCGGCACCTTCAGTTGAAGTTCCAACCTCGGATGATTCAAAGTATATTACCATCAAGTCTCCAATCATTGGTACTTTTTACAGAAGGCCTTCTCCCGACAAACCAATTTTTGCTGAAGTGGGTCAAACCATTAATGAAGGCGATGTGCTTTGTATCATTGAAGCCATGAAGCTTTTCAATGAAATTGAATCTGAGGTATCAGGAAAAATTGTAAAGATTCTTGTTGACGATTCTTCACCAGTAGAGTTTGATCAGCCACTTTTCTTGGTGGATCCATCATAACTTAAAATTTTAATTTTAGAATTACAGTTTAACATAAAATAATAATAAGTTATGTTCAAAAAAATATTAGTGGCAAACCGCGGTGAGATTGCGCTCAGAGTCATAAGAACCTGCAAAGAGATGGGCATTCAGACTGTAGCGGTTTATTCGACTGCAGATGCAGAAAGTCTCCATGTGAAATTTGCTGATGAGGCGGTCTGTATTGGTCCACCATTGAGCACGGAATCTTATCTAAATGTGGCCAATATTATTTCTGCTGCAGAAATTACAAATGCCGATGCGATACATCCAGGGTATGGGTTTTTATCCGAAAATGCTCGATTTTCAAAAATATGTGAAGAGCATGGTATTAAATTCATTGGTGCTTCTCCTGAAATGATTGACCGCATGGGTGATAAAGCCAATGCAAAAGCGACCATGAAAGCTGCAGGAGTGCCATGTGTTCCTGGGAGTGATGGAGTGATTGAGACTTTTACCGAGTGTAAAAAAGTGGCCAAAAAAACTGGATATCCAGTGATGCTAAAGGCTTCCGCGGGCGGCGGCGGAAAGGGGATGCGTGCTGTTTGGAAGGAACAAGACCTTAAGGATGCATGGGATTCCGCACGTCAAGAATCCAAAGCTGCTTTTGGCAATGATGATATGTATATGGAAAAGCTTATAGAAGAGCCACGCCATATAGAAATTCAAATTATAGGCGATTCTAATGGAAATGCTTGTCATCTTTCTGAGCGAGATTGTTCAATTCAAAGACGCCATCAAAAACTAACGGAAGAAGTGCCTTCCCCGTTTATGACGGATGCTTTGAGGAAAAAAATGGGTGCTGCCGCTGTAAAAGCTGCCGAATTCATAAAATATGAAGGCGCCGGAACGGTAGAATTTTTAGTGGATAAACACAGAAAGTTCTATTTCATGGAAATGAATACCAGAATTCAGGTGGAACACCCGATCACTGAGCAGGTCATCGATTTTGACCTCATCAGAGAGCAAATTATGGTGGCTGCAGGCGTACCAATTTCAGGTAAAAACTATACTCCAAACCTGCATTCTATAGAATGCAGGATCAATGCAGAAGACCCTTTTAATGACTTTAGGCCTTCACCTGGGAAAATCACAACATTGCATTCGCCTGGTGGACATGGTGTTAGACTGGATACGCATGTTTATGCGGGGTATACCATTCCACCCAATTATGATTCAATGATTGCCAAATTGATTACTACGGCGCAAACTAGAAAAGAGGCTATTTATAAAATGAAAAGAGCTTTAGATGAGTTTGTAATTGAAGGGATAAAAACAACCATCCCTTTTCACAGGCAACTGATGGATCACCCTGCTTATATTTCAGGAGATTATACCACAAAGTTTATGGAAGATTTTATTATGGAATCCGAAGATTAAAACTTAAAAACTTCGAATTATTTTCGGAGTTTTTTTTATTCTTTTAAATTTAGGGTATGAATTTATCCTATTGGGAACAAAAAGAATGGTTAGCAGATATTGATTTCGCTATCGCAGGAAGCGGCATTGTAGGATTGAGCACCGCGTTATTTTTGAAACAGCGTTTCCCGGAATCAAATATTATACTTCTTGAAAAGGGAATCTTACCACAGGGCGCCAGTACCAAGAATGCAGGATTTGCTTGTTTTGGAAGTTTAAGTGAAATTCTACAAGATTTAAAAACACATTCAGAAAAAGAAATTTTAGAATTGGTGCAAAGCAGGGTTCAAGGCTTGCAATTGTTACGACAATCTCTTGGAGACATCAACATGGATTTCAGAGCTTATGGTGGCTATGAATTGTTTTTGGAAAAAGACAGTGCTGTTTACGAAAACTGCTTGGAAAAAATGCGCGAAATAAATGCCCTGCTTTTTTCTATTTTCAATGCTGATATTTATCATCTTGTAGCCGATAGATTTCAATTTTCAAAGGTTAAAAAAAAATACGTTTACAATAAATTTGAAGGCCAATTGGACACAGGCAAAATGATGTACGCTTTACTAAAAAAGGTGCAGAATTTAGGTGTGAAAATACTAAATAATGTTACAGTTGAATCCTATGAAGAAACGAATCATTCGGTTCAAATTAAAACAGATGCTTTTGAATTCAATGCTAAAAAATTGATATTAACAACCAATGGTTTTACAAATACATTACTGCCCACTGATACAAAGCCCGCTCGCGCTCAGGTTCTCATCACAAAGCCCATTTCCAATCTTGAAATCAAAGGAACGTTTCATTTAGATTGTGGCTATTATTATTTTCGAAATATTGACCAGCGTATTCTCTTAGGCGGTGCCCGAAATTTAGATATAATGGGTGAAACCACAACTTCTTTTGCAACTACAGCCAAGATTCAAAACGAATTGGAAAGGCTTTTGAGTCAAGTTATTTTACCAGGCAAAGATTTCGAAATTGACCAGCGTTGGTCAGGGATCATGGGAGTAGGCTCTCAAAAGAAGCCTCTTGTTTTTCAGGAATCGGACCATGTTTTTGCTGGTGTTCGCATGGGGGGTATGGGTATCGCTATTGGCAGTAGTGTTGGAAAACAGCTTTCTGAACTTATTGCATAAAAAAAAGGCGGTTTTTAAAAACCGCCTTTTTATCAATTCACTTCAAAAGTGATTTTTAGATTGACTCTAAATTCATCCACTTCGCCACCGCTAATAGTTGCACTCTGGTCTTGAACATAGACTGAGCGAATGTTTTTAAGCGTTTTAGAGGCTTGTTGAACGGCTTTTTTTGTGGCATCTTCCCAACTTTTGTTGGAATTAGACAGCACTTCGATTACTTTTAAGATTCCCATAGGTTTTAGGATTTGAGGTTATAAAAAATTTGAATTTTAAAGATAACAAATAATTTCAAATCTAACCATTAACCGCCTCAACACTTTTAATTTTTGGTCCCATCATTTCTTTGAGCATATTTTCAATTCCATTTTTTAGTGTAAATGTGGAGGACGGACAGCCACTACAAGCTCCTTGTAAAATCACTTTAACGAGCTTTGTTTCAGGGTCATATGATTCAAATGCGATGTTTCCGCCATCACTGGCTACTGCTGGACGAATGTACTGTTCTAAAATATTTATAATTTCTTTGGAGGTATCATCAAGGTTATCGTAGGCCTGATCCAGCTGAGCTGAGGTTTTTTCCAAGCGCTCACTTGCATTATTAGCAACCATTTCCTTTTGCGCTTCAATATAATTTTTAATAAATGTTCGAAGTTCAAGTGTAATCTCTTCCCATTCAATGACATCAAATTTCGTGATAGAAACATAGTTTTTATCTAAAAAAACAGATTTTATAAAAGGAAACTGAAACACTGCAGTCGCAAAAGGAGAGGGTTTGGCGTCCTCAATCGAGTTGAATTCAAAGGGGGCAGGTACCAAGTTTTTGTTGGCAACAAACTTAAGAACACTTGGGTTTGGTGTACTTTCGGCATAAACGGTTACCGCTTCTTTTTTTTGAGGTTTTTCTGTTGTAACTGCACCGCCATTGTTGAGGTAAGCTTCGATTTGTGAGGCCACTTCGACTTTAACCGCCTCCCATTCAACAATATCATAACGCTCAATGGCCACAAAGTTACCAGAGATATAGACTTTTTTCACAAAAGGTAAGTAGAATAACTGCTGTGCCAGTGGCGAATCTTTAGCGTCATCAATGTTTGAATATTCAAAACTATCGTATCGCGTCAGAAATTGATTGGCTTCAAATTTTAAAATTTTAGGATTGCTTGTTTCTTGTGGAGAAATTTTAAAATCAGACATGTTTTTTTTTCAAAGATACTAAACGATTTAAACCCTTAACTCAAATTCATGATGCTTTTTTAGGTGCATACAGGTTCTTTAAGAACACACTATAGTTCAATACCATTTAAAGACTTTCATTTTGATCAGGAACAAAGCATACAGCCTTTGATCTCGCATCTTAAAACGGATTGCATGCACAAAAGGTTATGTGGCTTGGCCATAATTTTACTCAACTAGATTGATGTAATTAGAATGTTTTTTAAAAACTTTTATAATTAAACGCCAATTAAATTTTTATACTTACATTTAAACTTAATATCATAATCCCCAATTGTGAAAAACCTACTTTACACTCTGTTGTTGTGGCTCACTTTTAGTTTTGGCTACTTTACTAATGCGCAAATTATTAACGTTAACAATGCCAACGACCCAGAATCCTTTTATAGCCCTGAGCAACTCATCAATGAAGTTTTAATTTCTGGTGATTGTGCCGAAACACAGAATGTTTCGACTCAAGTCAAAGGGCTTCCCGCTCAAATTATAAGTAAAAGTTATGGCTATTTTAAGAAACCTGCCAATAGCCCCTTCCCATTTAATGAAGGCCTCATACTAACTTCTGGTAGAGCCCAACAAGCAGGTCACCCCGTCAAAGATGATATTTTAACTCATGTCAATTATCTTCCTGGAGATCAAGATCTACAAGGCGCATTAGGAATAAACGACACCCGAGATGCCACTTTTTTTCAATTTCATTTTACACCCCAATCTGAGGAGATTAGTTTTAGGTATATTATGGCATCTGAAGAATATGACCAATCTACAGAGTGTACTTACACAGATGGTTTCGCTTTTTTATTAAAGGAAGTGGGATCTACAAGCTATATTAATTTAGCGGTTTTACCAGACGGGACTCCAATCAGTGTTACCAACATAAACAACGCACCAGCCTGTAGAAGTAACTCACAATATTTTGACGGCTATGAGCCATCGACCACTAATTATGGTGGTCACACAAAAGTTTTAACCGCACATTCTGAGGTCACTCCAGGAGTGTCGTATGAAATAAAATTAGTGGTAGCGGATCAAGGGGATGCACAGTGGGATTCAGCGATTTTTTTGGAAGCAGGAAGTTTTGATTTAGGAGGCGACTTAGGTGAAGATCAAACCATCGCAAACGGCAATCCTGGATGCTTAGGGACCCCCATTCTTTTAGAGAGCAATTTGTCAAACACCAATTTTAAATTTGAGTGGTTTAAGAACAACACATTAATTCCAAACGAGACGTCTTCTAGTCTAGAAGTTAGTACAAATGGCATCTATGCTTTCAAGGCTGAAACAGATTTTGGGTGTAAGGCCGAAGACGATGTTATAATTGAATTTGTAACAGCGCCCCTCGTTGCTGAATCTCCAGAACCGATATTATTATGTGAAACAGACAACGATCAAATTGAAGCCTTTGATTTTTCAGCCAATGCAGCTTTGGTTTTAGGAACCCAAAGTCCAAATGATTTTATCATTTCTTACCATCCTACAGAAATTGATGCTAATGCCAACGTCAGCCCTTTGGCCGTTCCATACACTAACAGCCTACCCATGGAGACCATATGGCTTCGCATAGCGGATTTGACGCAAAACTGTTATCAAATTTCAAGTTTTGAGATTGAAGTGCAACAACGAGCTGTTGCACATACAGTTACAGATTATGAACTTTGTGATAATGCAGATGATGGTGATAGCAATAATGGCATTGTATCTTTTGATTTATCGACTCAAATTCAATCCATTCTCGGGACACAACCACAGGCAGATTTTGAGGTTAATTTTTACAGTTCACAGGCGCATGCAGATGCAGGCACACCAGGTACAGAACTGCCACTAATGCATGAAAACACTGCCAATCCTCAAACGCTTTTTGCAAGGGTTGAAGCAATAGGATCTTCAAGCTGCTATGCAACGACTTCTTTAAATTTAGTAGTGAATGAAATTCCAATACTAAGTCCGGAAATTACGTTGGAACAATGCGATTCAAACAATGACGGCATTACAATATTTAATCTCACAGAGGCGAATGGTTTAATTTCAATCAATCACCTGCAAGAGACCTTTTCTTTTCACAACAGTCTCAATGCTGCTGTGAGTGGTCAAGACCCAATATCGGACCCCATGTCTTATACAAATACAACGGCCACAAATGATATTGTTTTTGCAAGAGTTGTAAATGCTTCAGGCTGTTTTCAGACGGCTAAGGTAAATTTGAAAGTGGGCGTGACACAATTAAATAACAGCTTTCATTTGACATACGAAGTCTGTGATGATACACAATTGGACAATGACGACACCAACGGCGTTGCAACATTTGATTTTGGAGATGCGACGGCTCAAATTAGGGCGGAACTCCCTTCAGGGCAAAATTTAAACGTGTCCTATTACGAGTCTGAATCCGATGCCCTTTCAGAACAAAATGCAATAAGCGATATTACAAATCATAGAAATGAAAATGCGCCTCACACTCAAAACATTTATGTTCGTGTTGACAATGAAGATTTGAATGCTTGTATGGGTTTAGGACACCACATTACTTTAAATGTTAAACCTCTTCCTGTTAAACAATTGATCCCAAATTATATTTTATGTGGACCTGAAAACACAGCAAGTTTTGATTTAAGTACTGTGACACCCGATGTCATTGGCGCCCAAACAGAACCGCTTTATGTAAGTTATCATTTATCGAAACAGGATGCTATTGACAACAATCCCATAACCAACCCCGAGGCCTTCATCAACACCACCAACCCTCAAACAATTTTTGTGCGCGTTCATTACGATCAAAATAACAATCAGCAATTAGATCAAGGTGAGTGCTTAAGAACAGATCTTAATTTTAATTTAGAAGTAGAAGCTCCTCCAGTACTCAAAACACCCGATTTGTTAGTGAAATGCTCTGATGCATTTGAAGCAGAATTTGACTTGACAGATAGGGAGGGGCAAATCACGGAAGGGGATGAGACCCTTGTGTTGTCTTATTATACATCATCCATAAACTTGCAAAACAATAACCCTATTTTAAACCCCACTCAATACTTCTCAGAACAACAGTTCAAAACAATCTTAGTTCAAGCAGAGTGGCCCAGTAAATGCACTTCAATTGTTGAACTAGAATTAGAGGTTATTTTATATGCACAGCTTAATAACAATCCAGACCCAATAGTAGATTGCGAGAGTGATAACGATGGGCTTGATATTTTTGACTTGACTCTTAGAGAAACTCAAATAGTGAATAATTTAGATGTCTCGATGTTTGAGTTTTCTTATTATGAGGTTGAAAATGAGGCAAACCTTGGGACGACGAATAGCATTCCAGACCCCACTTCTTTTATAAATACGATGCCATTTAATCAAACGATTTTTATTCGGACTAAACAACTTGGGTCTCCATGTTATCAAATCATTGCTTTAGATATTTTAGTCAATCAGGGCCCAGAAACAGCCTTAGAAGACCGTTATTTAATTTGTTTAGACGCCGATTATCAATTGGTTACTCCCAGTGGGGAGACCTTATTATCATCCCCTCCAATGGATACGGGCTTAGATCCAAACATATATGATTTTCAAT
>CAJWDI010000073.1:0-9044 GCA_913031185.1 uncultured Flavobacteriaceae bacterium
ATCGAACCCTCGTCCAAACAAGCTAAAAAAGTGCTTTCTACACGTTTAGTTTTTAATTAATTGTCGGAAATAAACTGACTAAAAACCGCCCATTTAAATCTTAGCTTCTTTAATTTCAAAATCCTACCAAAGCCTTAGAATTTCTAGATCCATATTTACGATGCCTCAAAATAGAACGCCACGAATCAAGGCTTTCTGGAGACATAAAGCTTGCACACCTTGTGTGCCGAGGCTCATCCTACTATAATTCGGATTAAGCAGCTAAAGCGTAGTTATTCTCGCCGTTTAAATGTTGGTATGGCCTTTAACGTGTTTCAATACCATCACACGACGTGCTTACAATTCCATAGATCCTGCTGTCAATACCAGTCGACCCCGTATTGTAATGTTTCCTTCATTGAAGGAGGGCAAAGTTACAAAAAAACTTGTGTACCCATTAAAATCCCGCTATTTTAGTACCTATAATTTCTGCTATGCCCATTACATTTGCTGTGATTAAAGAACGAAAATCACCTCCAGATCGTCGGGTGGTACTCACACCAACCGCTTGTAAAACCCTCTTAAACAACCATCCAGAAGCTGAGGTGATCGTAGAATCCTCAGATATTCGTGCGTTTTCAGACGCCGAATACCAAGCCCAAGGACTGGAAGTGAAAAGCGATATCAGCCAGGCCGACGTGATGATTGGTGTCAAAGAAGTGCCCATTGCTGCACTCATTCCCAACAAAAGTTATTTCTTTTTTAGCCATACCATTAAAAAACAGCCTTACAACCGCAAATTACTGCAGGCTGTTTTGGCTAAAAACATCACCCTTTATGACCATGAAACTCTGGTAGATGCCAACAAAAACCGCCTCATTGGTTTTGGCTACTATGCTGGTGTGGTGGGCGCCTATAATGGCATTCGTACCCTGGGGGAAAAATTCAATTGTTTTGAACTTCCAAAAGCCACAGATCTTAAAGGGCGTTCCGAGTTGGATGCCGTCCTAAAAAATGTAGTCTTACCCAATGTGAAAATTGTTTTAACTGGCACCGGTCGGGTCGGGCAGGGGGCCAAAGAGGTTTTGGATGCCATGCAAATCCCACAAGTGCGTATTTCAGCATTTTTAAAGGACTCATTTGATGGACCTGTTTACGTCCAATTAGACGTTTTAGATTATGTTGATCGAAAAGAGGGTGGCCAAGCCTCTAAAGTTGATTTTTTTGCCAATGCGTCCAGTTATAAATCCACCTTTTCTCGGTTTACTGAAGTGGCCGATGTGTTTATCGCTGGTCATTTTTATGGCAAAGACGCCCCTTATTTTTTTAGCAGAGCCGAAGCCAAAGCCCCTAATTTTAAACTCAAAGTGGTGGCCGACATCTCTTGTGACATTGACGGGCCGGTGGCATGTACCATTCGTCCCTCGACCATAGAAAATCCAATGTATGGCTATGATCCACAATCTGAGTCCGAAACCGATTTTAAAAATCCAGCAGCCATTGCTGTCATGGCAGTGGACAACTTGCCATGTGAATTGCCTAGAGATGCCAGCGAAGGTTTTGGTGCTACATTTGCAGAAACCATTCTTCCTGCCTTTTTTAATGGCGATGCGGATGGACTGCTAGGCCGTGCAAAAATGACTGAAAATGGCCAACTCACTCCAGCGTTTTTATACCTGAAATCCTATGTGGAGGGTTTGGAATAAACCCATAAAAAAACCTCTCCGTTAAGAAAGGTTTTTTGTAAAAAAATAATGTTTTCTTAAATATTAGACAACTCTAACATTTACTGCATTCATGCCTTTTCTACCTTCTTTTAATTCAAACTCAACGGCGTCGCCTTCATTGATCTCATCGATCAATCCGGTAACGTGCACGAAGTGCTCTGTGTCTGAATCTTCTTCAGTAATGAATCCAAATCCTTTAGATGCATTGAAGAATTTTACTGTTCCGTTTTTCACTTTGTATAATTTAATTTTAAAAGCCAAAGGTAATGTTATATATACCAATTAGCCTATTTATTATGTTAATATATCCCTAAAAGACATTTCTAGAACTCCAATTCAACCTGATTTAACAGTAAATCTTCGAAGGTTTCACGCTTGCGAATCAAATGCGATCCACCGTTATACCAGAGCACTTCAGCGGGTTTGTAACGAGAATTGTAATTACTGGCCATCATAAAACAATAGGCCCCTGCATTGTGAAACGCCAAAACATCGCCTTCTTTGATCTCATTGATGCGACAGTTATTGGCAAAGGTGTCAGTTTCGCAAATGTAGCCCACAACCGAGTAAAAACGTGGTTTTCCTTCGGGGTTTGAAATGTTTTCAATGTGGTGCTGCGCCCCGTAGAGCATGGGTCGAATAAAATGATTAAATCCAGAATCTACTTGGGCAAAAACGGTAGAGGTCGTCTGTTTGATTCCATTGACCTTGGTTAAAAAATAGCCCGATTGGCTGACTAGAAATTTTCCAGGCTCAAACGCTAAAGTCAGCGGTCGACCGTAATTTTCACAAAACAAATTAAAACGATGGCTGAGTTTTTCTCCCAGCTCTTTAATATTGGTTTCAAAATCATGGGCTTTGTAAGACACCTTGAAACCAGATCCAAAGTCAATAAAAGTCAAATTTTTAAATTGTTTGGCTGCTTCAAAGAGAATTTCACTGGCGTGCAAAAATACCTCGATATCTAAAATATCACTGCCAGTATGCATATGAATGCCATTGATGTTCATCTGGGTGTTTTCAACAATGCGCAGCAGCAGTGGCATTTGATGAATAGAAATCCCAAATTTAGAATCGATATGACCCACCGAGATGTTGCTATTGCCACCGGCCATGACATGCGGATTGATGCGAATACAAACAGGTGTTTCTGGGTATTTACTCCCAAATTGCTCTAACACATCCAAATTGTCAATATTGATTTGCACCCCCAAAGCTGCTACCTTTTCAAGTTCGCTCAGAGATACACCATTGGGGGTGTAGATGATATTTTCAGCGGCAAAACCAGCTTTTAGACCCAACTGTACTTCTTGAACAGATACGGTATCCAGTGCAGCCCCAAGTTTAGAAACAAATTTTAAGACCGATATGTTGGTCAATGCCTTGGCTGCATAATGAATTTTTAGCTGTGATACCTCCCCAAAGGCATTCATCAAACGTTTGTATTGGGATTCAATTTTGTGCGCGTCATAAACATACACAGGACTTCCATAGGTTTCTGCGATTTCTAATAAAGAGTGATGTTCCATTGAGATCTGTTTTTATCGCTGGCAAAAGTATCTTTTATTTTAGCTGATCCCATAAAAATGACTAAATTTATATTATATTTACACAAATTGTTAAATAATACACAAATTGAAAACCATTGCTGCCTGTGTTCAGGACATTTTAGCTGCCAAGCCTTTTTTAGAGGAGGCATTATCAAGAGACATCATTAATTTTTCTGCCCTGGCCAAAGATTTAAATCCTTTGATTTCAGAACGCTTACGCCGCCCGGTTAAGGATGGCGCCATCACCATGGCATTGCGGCGTTATAAGCCCCCAATTACAAAAAAAAATGCCCAACAACTGAGGGATATTTTTAAGCAACTTGGCGACATCACCTTGCGTTCGAATCTGACAGACATCACTTTTCAGAACTCCAAAACACTTACCCTCAACCATTCAAAACTGTTGGCTGAAATCAATGCAGACCGCCAAGTGTTTTACGCCTTTACAAGTGGAGTTTTTGAGAGCAACATCATCATTTCAAGTTCTAAATTAGAGCAGCTTCAGCACGTTTTTAAAAATGAAATTCAAATTGGAATTCAAGATCATCTTTCCGCGATCAGCATTAATTTACCCCAAGGTAACTCTAAAATTGTAGGATTATACTACCAGATTTTTAAACGTCTGGCTTGGGAAAATGTAACTTTATACGAAGTCGTCTCCACAACCAATGAATTTACCATCCTTGTGGAAGACCCCCTAGTAGATAAAGCTTTTTCCGTTATTAAAGGGCTTAAATCTTAATACTTCTTATAAACAAAAGTTGTTTAAAATCAGCTTCAAAAAATATTGGTAAAACGCCATGGGTTATTTACTTTTGTTCGGTAAAATTTTAGAAAAAATTATTTAGAAGATCAAATTGACTACACCATGAATTTACACGAATACCAAGGCAAAAACATTCTCAACCAATTTGGCGTTAAAATCCAACGTGGCTATGTGGCCTCAACCCCTGAAGAAGCGGTTGCAGCCGCCAAAACACTTACCAAAGAAACGGGAACCGCTTGGTACGTCATCAAGGCTCAAGTTCACGCTGGAGGTCGAGGCAAGGGTGGTGGTGTAAAGCTTGCTAAATCTATGGATGAAGTGCAGTCAATTTCAGATCAAATTCTTGGGATGCAACTCATTACCCCACAAACCTCTGCGGAAGGCAAAACTGTACATCAAGTCTTGGTGGCCGAAGATGTATATTATCCAGGCCCTTCAGAAACGGATGAATTTTATATGTCTGTCCTCCTCAACAGAGCTTCTGGTCGGAATATGATCATGTATTCTACAGAAGGTGGAATGGATATAGAAACTGTTGCTGAAGAAACGCCACATCTCATCTTTACAGAAGAAATAAATCCTGCAACAGGTCTTTTACCTTTCCAAGCGCGTCGTGTGGCCTTTAATTTAGGCCTTTCGGGTGCTGCCTTTAAAGACATGACCAAATTTGTAACGGCGCTATACACGGCGTATATCAATTCTGATGCTTCACTTTTTGAAATCAACCCGGTGTTAAAGACATCGGATGAAAAAATTATGGCCGTTGATGCCAAAGTGACCATTGACGACAACGCCATGTTCCGTCACAAAGACTATCTTGAATTACGCGATGTACGCGAGGAAAATCCAATTGAAGTTGAAGCCGATGCTTTAGGACTTAATTATGTTGATTTGGATGGTAACGTGGGCTGTATGGTCAATGGCGCTGGTCTGGCCATGGCCACCATGGATTTGATCAAACAAGCTGGTGGCGACCCTGCCAATTTCTTAGATGTTGGTGGTACAGCTGATGCGGCTCGCGTAGAGGCGGCCTTTCGCATCATTTTAAAAGACCCCAGTGTCAAGGCGATTTTGATCAATATTTTTGGCGGAATTGTGCGTTGCGATAGAGTAGCACAAGGGGTTGTAGATGCCTATAAAAATATGGGCGATGCCATCACTGTACCAATTATTGTACGTTTGCAAGGCACCAATGCGGATATTGCCAAGGATTTGTTAGATAATTCTGGACTGGATGTTCAAAGTGCAGTAGAATTTCAAGAGGCGGCAGATAAGGTTCAAGCAGTATTGACTTAGAAAGCAAAATTTATAAAAAATTTTAATCCAGGGCTTGGCTCTGGATTTTTTTATGATTTTAGAGCCTCTAACTTATTCTTAAAGTCAGTGATTTGATCTCTGAATTTAGCGGCCATGATAAAATCCAGTTCTTTAGCAGCGGCTTCCATGAGTTTTCTGCTGTCGCGGATTTTTTGTTCCAACTCAGGCTTGGTAAGATAAGCACTTTCAGGTTCTGCAGCCTTTAGGGCCTCTTGTTCGTAGTAATAACTACTGACCGAGTTTTGCGTCAGCGCATTGTCTAAACTTTTATTAAGTGCTTTTGGCGTGACATTATGTTCATTGTTATAAGCCATTTGCTTTTCACGACGGTAGGCGGTTTGGTCTATAGTGTATTGCATGCTTTTGGTGACTTTATCGGCATACATGATGGCTTTTCCATTGAGGTTTCTGGCTGCGCGACCCACTGTTTGCGTCAAAGAGCGGTTAGAGCGTAAAAAACCTTCTTTATCTGCATCTAAAATAGCCACTAAGGACACTTCGGGCAAGTCGAGACCTTCTCGCAATAGATTCACGCCAACCAAAACATCAAACAGTCCTTTGCGTAAGTCTTGCATGATCTCGACCCGTTCTAAGGTATCCACATCGCTGTGAATGTAGCGGCAACGGATTTCGATGCGAGCCAGGTATTTGGTCAATTCCTCTGCCATGCGTTTGGTGAGTGTGGTCACCAAGGTGCGTTCATCTTTTTCGATGCGTTGCTGAATTTCTTCAATCAAATCATCAATTTGATTTTCACTGGGGCGGACTTCAATTATGGGATCCAATAATCCTGTTGGGCGAATGACTTGTTCTACATAAACGCCATCGGTTTTCGTCAATTCATAATCTGCTGGTGTGGCACTTACAAAAAGCACTTGATTTTGTAAGCTTTCGAATTCTTCGAATTTAAGGGGTCGGTTGTCCATGGCGGCGGGCAATCGGAAACCATATTCTACCAAGTTTTCTTTTCGGCTTCGGTCACCACCATACATGGCGTGGACTTGGGAAATGGTCACATGACTTTCATCCACCACCATAAGGTAATCATCCGGAAAATAATCCAATAAACAAAAAGGGCGGGTTCCTGGAGCACGGCCATCTAGATAACGAGAATAATTTTCAATTCCAGAGCAATAGCCCAGTTCTCGAATCATTTCCAGATCAAATTCAGTGCGTTCTTTCAATCTTTTGGCTTCTAAATGCTTACCAATTTCTTTAAAATAGTCATATTGTTTGACCAAATCATCCTGAATGTCTTTGATGGCATTTTGTAAGATGTCAGGCGAGGTGACAAACATATTTGCAGGATATATATTGACCGATTCATACACTTCAATCACACTGTTATCATTTACATTAAAAGCTTCAATGGATTCAATTTCATCACCAAAAAAATGAATCCGAAATCCGTGATCGGCATAACTTGGGAAGACATCCAATGTGTCGCCTTTAATTCTAAAATTCCCATGGTTAAACTCACCTTCAGTGCGGGCATAGAGGCTTTGCACCAATCTATGAAGCAGTGCGGTTCTTGAAATTTCTTGGTTGGTTTTCAAACCGATGACATTTTTTTCAAATTCTACAGGATTCCCAATGCCATATAAACAAGATACAGAGGCCACTACAATGACATCTCGGCGGCCTGAAAGTAGGGAAGAGGTGGTGCTCAAACGCAACTTTTCAATCTCTTCATTAATGGAGAGGTCTTTTTCGATATAGGTCCCAGTCACGGGAATATAGGCTTCCGGCTGGTAGTAATCGTAATAAGAAACAAAGTATTCCACCGCATTATTTGGAAAAAATTGTTTGAATTCTGAATACAATTGGGCGGCCAAAGTTTTGTTGTGTGCCAAAACAAGCGTAGGGCGTTGGACTTCCTGAATGACATTAGCCACCGTAAAAGTCTTTCCTGAACCTGTGACACCTAACAGTGTTTGAAACCGTTCTTTTCTGTCGATGCCTTCTACCAATTCTTGGATGGCTTGTGGCTGATCTCCAGTGGGTTTAAAATCTGATGAAAGTTTAAAACGCATCTTGCAAAATTACGAGAATCTGCGTTCTGTTGCAATGGACTTGCTTTGTTTTTGAAGCAGTGTTTGTTAATAATTTAAATACACCCAACCGCTGCGGGGTCCGTAATCAGCTTCATTGAGATATAATACATAAAAATAAGTACCTACCGGAAGTTTTCCAGATCTTGGGTTGGGTCCCCGGTTGGCACTCCCATCCCATTTTAAGTTATTATCACCTTCAAAGACCATTGTTCCGTATCGGTTATATATTTGCAGTTTATGATTGATAAAAATATCATAAAGTCCAAGAATGTTAAAGATATCATTTAAACCGTCCCCGTTTGGTGAGAGGCCTTGAGGAATAAAAATTGGACAACCCGCATTAGAAATTTCAACGCTAATGCTAGCCGTATTGTTGGTTTCAGAAATTTCAGAAATGATGCCATTGCCATCTCCTAAATCATCTACCACTGCAATAATTTCAAATTGTTCCGGAATACTTGGATCAATATCAATAGAGATGGACGCATTGAGTGTGCCTCCAATGGGGAGTATTTCTCCTGTTAAAGACTGGGCAATGAGTGTGTCTTCAATATAAAATGCAATGGGGGTATCCGCTGGTAATTCATCGGTTGCATTGGTATTAGAAATGGTATATTCCAATACCACTGTTCTTGAAAAACAAGTGGATTGTACCTCATCGGCCATTTGAATGCTGGCATCTGGTAATTGACTGTTGAGTACAGTGATGATGCTATTGACCATGACCAGGTCTTGACCAGAAGTCAATTCAATGGTTGCGGACGTATCGCCAATATTGATGGTGTTTTGAATGTCATACACATCAATATCCATATTATGCATTCCAGAATTTCCTGTAAAACTATTCGTACCATTAAAAGCATTAGTCGCGGGATTTAGGGGAGGGTTACTCAATAAATAGCCATTCATTCGCAGCGATTCGTTAATGGATAAACTCACATCGCCCTCCCATGCAATAAATCCAATTTTAGCGCCCTCTACATCCAGAACATTTAAATTGTCCAGTTCGATAGTAATTGCATCGGGAACGGCTTCCAATCCGTCATATATGTTAATTTGATTCATCGGTAAATTTAAATCTTCGTAAATGACAACCATGGCCCAACCTGCAAAATTGGTTCCAGTTGAACAATAATCTTCAGAAATATCAATTTGTTCTAAATCATTTAGGGAATAGATTCCATTCCCTTGCCCAATTACCAATGTAGTAATATCAGCAAAAGCAGCAAAAAATTGACGATCGCTGTCTAGAGTATGAGAAAAGCTTCGCGAGGCCGTGACAGCTGTTTCGTTTAGGGTGACTTCAAAATCGCCTGCTCCTGAACCCGCCCAATACAAATAGGCAGCCATTATGCTTTGACCGGAGGGCATGTTTAATTCAGCTTCAGAACCCTGTAAAATGGAACATTCAGAAAAGGCTCCATTTTCAATAAGATTTAGCGTATTTCCAATAGCGGTATAATCAAATCTTCCATTGTGTTGCTCGTACAACGCGATGGATTGGGCAAAATTTTTGGTGACCATTATGACAAAGCAAAAAAGAAGAAGACTTTTAAGGGGTGTCATTTCGTTTAACGTTTAAGGGTAAAGTGTCCCCTAAAGATACGATTATCATTTAATTTGATATAAAACCAATAATCGGCTGTGGGCA
>CAJWDI010000074.1:0-9037 GCA_913031185.1 uncultured Flavobacteriaceae bacterium
TGAATTATTCGACCACATCTTTGTAATGGACCAATCCAATTATAATGCTGTAATATGTCAGGCTCAAAATGAGAAAGATGCTCAAAAAGTAAAGTTGATTTTGAATTTTCCTGGATCAAAAATCAATGAAGTTCCAGACCCGTATTACGGAGGAGACCATGGTTTTGAACATGTTTATAGGCTTTTGGATATCGCCTGTAAATACCACAGTGAACGCTTAAAAAATAAATTATGATAGGGGATCTTTATCTAATTCCAACGACACTTGGGGAGGTTTCGCCATTTGAGGTCATTCCGATTGCCGTAAAAAAAAGAATTGAAGAAATTGACATCTATATTGTTGAAAGTGAGAAATCTGCCCGACGATTTATAAAAGCTGTAGGTCCCAACAAATCGCAGGACAAACTCACACTTTTTGTCTTAAATAAATTTACTGAAGCCTCAGAAATTCCAAAGTATTTAAATCCATGTAATGAAGGACATTCAATAGGGTTATTATCAGATGCTGGTTGTCCTGCAGTTGCAGATCCAGGCTCGGACGTAGTGCGTTTGGCACATGAGAAAAACATCAGAGTGATTCCAATGGTCGGGCCTTCCTCAATTTTATTGGCAGTAATGGCCTCTGGGATGAATGGACAGTGTTTTGCCTTTAATGGTTATTTACCAATTGATAAAAATGAACGAAAAAGCAAGTTGAAACAATTGGAAAAACGCTCTTTTGAAGCGCAACAAGCTCAGGCTTTTATTGAAACGCCATACCGGAATCAAAAACTCTTAGAGGACTTATGTCGAATTTTAAATTCCAATACAAGGCTATGCGTGGCTTCCGACTTGACACTTTCATCGCAATTTATAAAAACTTTAGCTGTTCATCAATGGCAAAAAATCAAAGTTGATTTACACAAACGCCCCGCAATATTTATCATTCAAAGAGATTAAAGTAAATTTATCTTTGGGTGTCTTTCTGCTGTAATAACACTCGTATCAAAAGCAGCAAACTTTTCAATATATGAAGCAATATCGGTCCCAAAAGCATCTTTAAATCCAATGGCTCCCTCGCTTCTTAAATAACGTTTAACACTTCCTGGTCCCGCCAAATGGGCTGCGGCCAGAATTCCGGATTCTGTTACGAATGTCCCCTTGATTTCTTGCCCAACAAAACGCTTGATATCCCGCCTCAAAACCCATTTATTTCGCTTCAAATTTGCCATAAAGGCCTTCTCTTGAAGTTCAGGGCATAATAAAAAATTAGCAGCGTCATGAATTCCTAAAAGTTTTAATGTTGAAATACCAAATTGATATTTCCCAAGATAACCTAGAGAATTAACCACTTGATAACGACCACGAGATTCTTTAAAAGCCAATGCTTCTTTAAATCCAATTAAAGAACGTTCCAATTCTATATAATTGATGAGTTCATGGCCTTGAAAACTTCCAGCATTTAATTGTTTGGGGTAATCATAATTCAAAACAACTTTTTTATTAAAACTTTTTTTTGATGAAATCGATGCGGGTGCAGAGGTAAATGCGTACAAGAAACAACAAAGCAAAATAGCGGTGTGGGGTAAATATCTAAAAATATATGTTTTTATCATTTTATATTTGATTCAAATAAAAAAATCCGTGCAAAGATACAACATATTGTAATTAATTGGTGGTGAGCACATTAGGTCATTTTCGAATGCCTTTTTGATTGAGGTAATTTTGATAGCGACGGGCATTGGCATTGTGTGCATACAGCGTTTTTGCAAAGCGATGGAAGCCAGGGCGACTGGGGTCTGCAGCAAAGTAAAAGTAAGAATGTGATTCAAAATTTAAAACAGCATCAATAGCAGATAAATCTGGCATCGCGATGAGTCCGGGGGGCAGGCCCGTGAACATATAAGTATTGTAGGGGGATATAATTTTTTTATGCTTGTTCAATACGCGTTTTATAACTTTATTTTTGTAGGATTTTGTTTGATAGGCCGCAAACTTTAGCGTGGGGTCGGCTTGCAATGCCCAATTATTTTTGAGTCGATTCATATAGACCCCTGCAATTTTGGATTGCTCAGTCAATTCCTTTGATTCCTCCTGAACAATTGCTGCTAAAATAGATACTTCGACAGGCGTCAGACCCATTCCTTGGGCTTTTTGTTTTCGACTGGAAGTCCAAAAATTATTATAGGCCTTGTATAATTTTGATCTAATTTTCTTTGGAGAGGTATTCCAAAAAAATTCATAACTGTTGGGTAAATACATGGCCAAGGCTGATTCTTTTGTAAACGCATTAGAACTCAAAAAAACTGAATCCGTAAAAACCTCCATCAAACTTAGGCTATCGGCTTCTACTTGATTTGAAATTCTTTGGGCCAACAAACCTAAACTGTGTTGATTATTAAAGGCGACAGTGACTGCCAAGTTTTGGCTTCTCAAGGAATTGATGATGTCATTATTGGTCATGTCCCTCGCGATGCGATAACGGCCCGCTTTCACATTTATGTTGTATTTTTTTTGCTTGGCAAGCGCATCAAATTTTTCTATGTCTAAAAGCAATGGTTCTATATCGGACCGAACATCAGAGTAAGTTGCACCGGTAGAAATAAAAATATAAGCTTCTTTAGAATTAAAAGCAGTATTGGGCACTAACATAATCGCATAGATTTTAAACGAAAAGTAAGCAATCACGATCAGGCCTAACATTACAACAGCCAATGCGCTATTTTTTAAATTCATGAATCGTTATAAATTAAAAGTTATTTTCAAAGGTGCCTTCATAAACATAGCGTACACTACCGCGCAACCAAACATCAACATAAGAGGCGTCCTTAGATCTAAATTGGACTTCTAAATCCCCGCCTTGTGTTTGAAGTGTAATACAATTGCTGTTGGTTTTTTGAGACGCATGCATCGCAATGGCGACGGCTGTAGCGCCAGTTCCACAGGACAACGTTTCCCCTTCAACACCGCGTTCATAGGTCCGCATTGCGAAATTTTCTGAATCGATGGGATTTACAAAATTTACATTAATTCCATCCTTTTCAAAAGGCTTGGTGTTTCTAATCTTCGCACCCTCAATCTGAACATTTAAATTGTCTAAATCTTTACACATTGAAACATAATGCGGTGATCCCGTATCAAGTACAATTCCACCAGCTGTATGTTCTATCGATTTGACATCCAACATTTTTAAGGAAATTTGGGAGGCTTCTATTTTTGCTTCATGCGGGCCATCAATGGCTATGAAGGTTGTGACATTTTTAATGATACCCAAACGCCTAGCGAAGGCCACAATACAACGGCCACCATTCCCACACATACTGCTTTCTCTACCGTCAGCATTGAAATAAATCATTTTAAAATCAAAATCAGTTGAAGATTCTAAAAGAATTAAACCATCCGCGCCAATGCCAAAACGTCGGTCACAAAGACTAGCGATAAGTTTGGTATCATTTTTGTTAAAAAAATTTGTGCGGTTATCAATAATAACAAAATCATTACCGCTGGCTTGATATTTAAAGAAATTAACTGACATAGGCGACGCAAATATAAGGATATTTATAAGTAATTGTAATTGTTAAAGTTCAGTTAAGGATAAAAAAAATAAGCTGTAAAAAATTAATTTTAAGAATTTGAAGTCAAACATTAAGATTATGAAAAAAATTATTCCTTTTTTAGGCGTATCGGTTCTTGGTGGCGCCATAGCAATTATTACCTACATACAATGGGTACAACCTAAATTGCAAATACAAAACAATTCAATCACTGAAAACCCAATTGCCTTTCCCGTTAATTATATAAACACTTCAAATAATGGTGGCAGTAATGTTGATTTCACAGCAGCAGCTGAAAAAACATTACACGCTGTAGTCCATGTAAAAAATACAACAATAAGCAAGGGCTACACTACCTATGAAGATTTATTTTTTGGACGTCCACAAAGCCGTCAACAAATTGGTACCGGATCCGGAGTTATCATCTCTCCTGATGGTTATATTGTTACCAACAACCACGTGATTCAGGGAGCACAATCCATTGAAGTGACCACCAATGACAATAAAACATTTACAGCTGAATTAATTGGGACCGACCCTGGGACAGATATTGCCCTGCTTAAAATCCAAGTAGACGAAGATCTCAGCTACACCACATTTGGAGACAGTAACACCACAAAGGTCGGGGAATGGGTGTTAGCAGTTGGCAATCCATTTAATTTGACCTCTACCGTAACTGCCGGCATCATCAGCGCAAAATCAAGAGATCTTTCAGGTAGAAATACCCAATCATTCATACAAACAGATGCGGCAGTAAACCCTGGAAATTCCGGAGGTGCATTGGTAAATATTTATGGAGATCTTATAGGCATAAATACCGCTATTTCTTCACAAACTGGGTCTTACATTGGGTACTCTTTTGCAGTTCCCAGTAACATTGCTCGAAAAGTGGTTGAAGATATCATGGAATTTGGAAATGTTCAAAATGGAATCTTAGGGGTTGTTGGAACTGAACTCAATAGCAAACGATCTGAGGAGCTTGGGATCAAAGATACTGAAGGCTTTTATGTTAGCGAAGTTCAAAAAGAAAGCGGTGCAGAATTATCCGGAATTCAAAAAGGCGATATCATCAAAAGTGTTGACGGTATAAAAATTTCAAAATTCTCAGATTTAAAAGGTTTTTTAAATACCAAAAGCCCAAACGATATTGTTGCAGTCAAGTTACTGAGAAAAAACAAAATCAAAGATTTGAAGGTAAAACTGGAAAAATTGACGACCATCAATGTTCCCATCATTGGAACGCTTCGCGAGCTAAAAAATTCAGAATTAAAGAAAATTAATCAAGAATACGGCCTTGAGTTACAAGAACTCTCTGGCTACTATAAGGATGAATGGATTTCAGACGGTGTTAACAAAGGGAGTATAATCATTGGAATCAATGCGCTTAAGGTAAACTCTATAGCCGATGTTAAAAAAGCACTAAATAAAAATTCTGATAGAGTAAATCGAATTGAAATTATTAAAAATAGCGGAGAGAAAATGGTCTATCGCTTTAGATAAATGAACAACCTATCTTATAAAAAATCGCTAACAACATTGTCAGCGATTTTTTTTTGATTTTATTTACGAAAACGTTATAGTTGTTTTACTTTTGTGAAAAATAAAAACTTATTTATGCCTACTTTAAACCCCTTTGAAAAAGAAATCATCTTACAAACGAACTGTCGAAAATCAGCTGTTGAGTTAATTAAAATCGTGCATGACCTTTGGTATGATGAAGCCATTGAACTTGTGATCTTTAGAAATTCAATGCTTGATAAAAATGTAAACGAAATTTTAAAATTACATGATTATGCGAGCGAATTTGTAAATAAACCAATTTCTATATTTGATGCAGTAGAAGTGGCCAAAGCCATAAAAAATCTAAGATTATCGCCCGCTAAAATAGACATTGGAAAACTCACCTTTGAATTTCACAAAAAAGCTCCAGAACACGATGATATTTTCACTTTTATATCCAAAAAATTAAAAACACACAAAAAACAAAAACCAATCATTCCCAAGAATGTGGTTTTATACGGATTTGGTCGAATTGGGCGTCTACTTGCCCGTGAATTAATGCTACAAAACGGAAAAGGCAGTCAATTACGTCTAAGGGCTATTGTAACTCGCGGTTCAATTACTGCTACTGTTTTAGAGAAACGCGCTGCGCTCTTGAGCTATGATTCTATCCATGGCGCATTCGAAGGAACCGTATACGCAGACGTAAAAAAACAAGCCCTAATTATCAATGGATCCACTGTTTTGGTCATTTCAAGCAATGCGCCGGAGGATGTTGACTATACAGCCCATGGGATCAACAAAGCACTTATCATTGATAACTCAGGGGTGTTTAGAACAAAAATGGAACTTGAACGTCATTTAAAAGCCAAAGGTGCCGAAAAAGTTTTATTAACGGCACCAGGAAATGGGATCCCAAATATTGTTTATGGGGTCAATCAATATGAATACAATCACAAAACAAATAGCATTTTTTCGGCAGCCTCTTGTACCACCAACGCTATAGCACCTGTACTCAAAGTTATTGATGATAATTTGGGAGTAAAATATGGGCATTTAGAAACAATTCACGCCTATACCAATGATCAAAACTTGGTAGACAATATGCACAAAAAATACCGCAGGGGCCGCGCTGCAGCAATTAATATGGTCATCACTGAAACAGGGGCAGGCAAAGCGGTGAGCAAGACCCTCCCAAATTTTGAGGGAAAATTAACCTCAAATGCGATTCGAGTTCCAGTTCCCAATGGAAGTTTGGCTATTTTAAACTTAGAACTTCATAAAAAAACATCTGTTTTTAAACTTAACAACATACTAAAAAGACATGCTTTAGAGGGTGGATTGGTAGAGCAAATTAAATATGAATTAAGTGACGAGCTTGTGTACAGCGACATCATTGGAAGCAGCGCCCCTGCCATTTTTGATAGTAAAGCGACGCTGGTTCGAAACAATGGCAAAAACGCCATTATTTATATATGGTACGACAATGAATATGGCTACAGCCATCAAGTACTGCGTCTTGCTAAATATATCGCAGAGGTAAGACGTTTTACTTACTATTAAACGACCAAATCACTAAGCATAATTCACTTATATTTGTAGATATATTTTTGACGTATGCGCATTGACATCATTTGTGTAGTTCCTGAATTGCTCAAAAGCCCTTTTGAAGCTTCAATCCTCAAACGTGCTATAGACGCCAAGTTAGTAGAGGTTTATGTCCACAATTTAAGAGATTACACGTCAGACAATTACAAATCGGTAGACGACTATCAATTTGGTGGTGGTGCTGGCATGGTAATGACCATTGAGCCCATCGATAAATGCATTACAAAACTAAAATCTGAGCGCAACTACGAAGAAGTCATTTACATGACTCCCGATGGAAGCCTGCTGGATCAGAATATGGCAAACCAACTCTCTCTAAAAGGAAATCTTATCATTTTGTGCGGCCATTACAAAGGGGTCGACCAAAGGGTGAGAGATCATTTCATCACCAAAGAAATCTCTATTGGGGATTATGTCTTATCTGGCGGAGAATTAGGGGCTGCTGTTTTGTGTGATGCCATCATTCGATTAATTCCTGGTGTTCTTGGAAATGAAACTTCTGCTTTGACCGATTCTTTTCAAGACAACTTGTTAGCACCACCGATTTACACACGACCGCGGTCCTATAAGGGCTGGGAAGTCCCTGAGTTGTTGTTTAGTGGGAATTTTCCTAAAATTGAAAAATGGAGAGAGGAACAAGCCTATAAAAGAACAAAAAGTAAGAGACCCGATTTACTAAATGAATAAAAATCCAATAAAAATTGTAAGCATTTAATAATTGCTTATATTTGCACCCAATTTGGATTAACCTCTAGCGATAATCGTACATGTTAGTTCAAAAAAATTCATAAAATAATTACTATGGAATCCTTAATTAAGTTCGTTCAAGACGAATTTGTATCAAAAAAAGACTTTCCTGAGTTTTCTGCCGGTGATACCATCACTGTATTTTACGAAATACGTGAGGGCCAAAAAGTAAGAACCCAGTTTTTTCGTGGCGTAGTGCTGCAAAAAAGAGGAACTGGAACTTCTGAGACCTTTACAATTAGGAAAATGTCAGGAACGATTGGAGTTGAGCGTATCTTCCCTATCAACATGCCTGCCTTGCAAAAAATTGAAATCAACAAACGCGGTAAAGTGCGTCGCGCACGTATTTTCTATTTTAGAGAATTAACTGGTAAGAAAGCCAGAATTAAAGAACGAACGAAGTAATTATTTCCCAATAATTAATTTTACAAAAGCGCTGTTTTAACAGCGCTTTTTTTTGTTAAAAGTTTACCATTTTGTCAAAAAAAGAGATGCCAAATTGGATTGTTATCAAAATGTTAAAATTCATTTGTTATTTAAACTCTTAATACTGGGGTTTTTAATATATTTGAAGGCTTTTTTAAAATACATAACAGAAAAAAACAACCTGTAAAAAGCTTACTCTATGGCTCAAATTATATACACCATTACGGATGAAGCACCTGCATTAGCCTCTAAATCATTTCTGCCAATTGTCTCTTCATTTTTAGAGCCCTATGGCATATCCATAGAGACTAAAAACATATCACTAGCTGCAAGAATACTGTCTGCTTTTCCAGAACATATTTCTAATAAAGGCCCTGTAGAAGATGCACTTAAAACCCTTGGGAATCTTGTCAAAACACCTGAAGCCAATGTGATAAAATTGCCAAACATTAGTGCCTCATTACCACAGCTTAAAGAAGCCATTGCTGAACTGCAGTCCCATGGGTATGCCCTTCCAAAATACCCTGAACAACCGCAAAGTGATGAACAACAACAAATTAAAAGTCGCTACGATAAAATTAAAGGAAGTGCTGTAAACCCCGTTTTACGGGAAGGCAACTCAGACCGCCGAGCTCCAAAAGCTGTAAAAAACTACGCTAAAAAAAATCCTCATAGCATGGGAGAGTGGAAATCTGATTCCAAAACCCATGTTGCCAGCATGGAAGTGGGGGACTTTGCACACAACGAACAGTCCGTAACCTTAAAAAATGCAACAACTGTACATATTGTTCACAACAGTCATGCAGGGGAAAAAACTACTTTGAAAGAAGGTGTCAAACTTTTAGACAAAGAGATTTTTGATGCAAGTTTAATGGACGTTAGTGCTCTGGAAACATTCATAAAAGAACAAATACTGGACGCCAAAGCCTCTGGTGTATTGTTGTCATTACACATGAAAGCAACCATGATGAAGGTAAGTGACCCTATCATTTTTGGACATGTGATTCGCCTATTTTTCTCAGATGTTTTTGAGAACTACAAAACTGAATTTGAACAAATTGGGGTTAACCCCAACAATGGCTATGAAAATATTTTAGATAAACTCAAAAAATTAGATCCTCAAAAGCGCAGCGAAATTGAAGCTGCATTTAACAAAGCACTAGAGGACGGTCCTGATTTAGCCATGGTAAACTCCGAAAAAGGAATTACCAATTTACACGTCC
>CAJWDI010000075.1:0-8903 GCA_913031185.1 uncultured Flavobacteriaceae bacterium
TAAAATGACAATGCCAGTGCAATCTTGTTAGCATGGCTGAAAAGGCACGTTTATGGTTTTGACTGTTGGGATGGGTATTTACATATTGGAATACTTGCCGTATGCTGAGGTTACCCCAACTAATAAAAGGAGACATTCGGCTGCAACTGACTCGACTCTCTGTGGGTCTGGAAATATGACGTTGGTAGTTTTTTCCTCGGTCTTCAAGGAAAGAATCAAGATATCGCCATGCATTTTTCTCACCAGCTGCTTGAAATAATTTAGGGTAGTTTTTGAGTTGTTTTTTGAGCTTCTCGGGAATTTTAAAAGGATGTATGAGTTCTATGGTTTCTCTTTTTACAAATTGATTGTGAAACAAGGGTTGACTCATATATCCATTCCAAAGTTTAGCCCAGTTTTTTCTGTTTTTAAGCCCTCTTATGACACCGTTTTGTTGAAATTCTTGCCATTCAATCCCTTTATGTTTTAAAAATTTAGACACCGATTTGTCACGCTGCCAGGATTTTTCAATCCCGCTTTCTTGATAACTGAATATATTATCAATTTTAAATTTTTTATTTAGAAACGAAAATACATCCATGGAATCTCCGTAGAATATAATTACAGATTTATTGAATGGGGTTAAGCTTGTGTTCATGGCCTGAATTGATTGATAAATAAATTGTTGATGCCGCAGGCCTGCGTCTGGGTGTTTCAGCAACACACCGTCAAAAATATAAATAATGAGATATGGAGTATTTGCTTTTTCAGCAAAATACATAGGGGCATGATCTTGTGTCCTAAGATCGCGTTTCAACCAAACAATATTAATTTTTTGTGACAAATATTTAATTTTTGGTGTGTTAAAAATATTAAATACAGAGGGGTTACATTTTAATTTTATGATAGTTTTATAAAAAAAGTAGCCCAAAAGACCACTTTTTTAAGAAATTAATTCGGATGTTAAATTTTTAATTACAACTTTACGATGCGTTTAACTACAGACATATTTTCTGTACTTATTTTTAGGCTGTAAACCCCATTTTCATAGGGGCTCATATCAATCTGATTGACATTATTAACATTTATTATTCGCTGACCTAATAAAGTGTAAACTTCAATCTTGTAAGAGACGGCATTACCCGAAACAAACAGCACATTGTTGACTGGATTTGGATACACTTTAATGTTGTCAGTTACAATATCTGGAATGCTTGCAACAGTACTGTTGACGGCATTAGGACTTCCGTTTGCATTGATACAATCCCAGTTTTGTGGTTGTAAATTATCCAAATCAGGTATAATTAATTCTAATGTATTTCCCGTACCGTCTGCACATATAGGCCAATCTGAAGTATATTCGGGTTCACAATCAGCTAAAACACCCACTTGCTCTAGTGTCTCTCCCCAATCACCAGAGACAAGTAATTCACCACTCCCATCGAGGATTTCCCAAGAAACCTCTTCTGAATATTGCCCATCAATCCACTCTAAAATAATAGAATCACCAATGGTAGCTTCAAATGTTGCGGACTCAAAATCACCATTACCAAAGGTGATTTCTGAGAGTACAATCTCTCCATCAACAATAACCGTGACCGCATTACCATTCCACCCATCTCCATATGAGTCATACATATTTAAAGTGTGATTACATGATGGAGTTATATCATCAATACTGTAGTGAACCTCATCCATGAGTTTACTTTCAGAGTTGAATAATCTAATGGCGTCAGAACGTCCTAATCCAAACCCAAGTTCGCCAATAAAAGGGATATCTGGATATACATTACTAAAATCACTAGCATCTTTTACGATCACTAAAAAGCCATTACCAGCTATTTGAGTATTGTCTGGAATGACAAAGGCATTATTAACATTATCATCTTTAATTACCCAGTTAGAAACATCCACAGATGAAGATTTTGGGTTATAAAGTTCAACCCAATCATTAGAGTTGAAATCATCACTAGACTTGTGATTAAATTCATTAATAATTATGGATTCAATCTCAACTCTTATACTTTGCTCATATTGACATATATTTTGACTGTCTGATACCACTATATTATAGAGCCCCGAAGGTAAATTTTCAAACACATTGCTATCAAAGAAATTTTGTCCACCATCATTACTATACTGATAGGGCCCAGTTCCTGAAATTGGTGTTATTGTAATGCTACCCAAAGTTGATGTCACAGAGGGGACACCCGTAGCTTCAACATCTACAGCTGTAAAAGTACAAGCTTGTATTGAAACTGATTCGCCATAAGTACAAAGCCCGCTTGCGCCTTGAATAACTACATCGTACATGCCCGGGGACAAATTTTTGAAATTATTTTCATCAGAAAATGTTTGCCCACCATCAAGACTATACTGATATGGGCCTATACCTGAACTGATATATATTGATATACTGCCATCGTTTGCAGTAACTGTAGTTGCATTGTTTGTGACTATATCAGCAGTAATAATACATTGCTCTGTATCGAGACAAAATACTTCTTGAGCAAAATTATCAAACTCACCATCATTTGAAACAATTATATTACCAGAGGAATCAAGAACTTGGAAGTTTCCTTCGCCATATCCACAACAAATCCCATCTCCATAAGAATCAAATACATCCAAAGTGAAGCAAGATTCATAATTTACACAAATATCTTCACTGTATGTGTCGGTTCCTGAGCTCAAAGATCCGGTATTTATTATTTCGCTTGTTTGATTATCGTATAGTTTCCAAGAAGTTTCCTGTGGGTAATTGTCTGCATTTATTAGAAGGGTTATGATATCATAACTAGATTCTAAATTTGAACTTGATGCATCAGAATTATTAGTTGAATTTTCATCAGATTCGTTATTTACACCAACGATATTAAGTGTGATTTCATTGAATTCTTGAGTATTTTGATCAACACTCAAAGCAACCATTTCCTGACCTGTGTAGGGGATATTTACTGATTTATTTTCCGAACCGATTGCAGTACCATTTACAATTTTTTCAATTTCGACTTCAGTGAGTGTCGTCTCACCTTGATTAGTAATTATGGCGTTTATTTCGATGACATCATTACAAACAACATTTACCTCTTCAATTGAGATAGCTCCATCAAGCTCTAAAGTTTTACTTAGAATTAAACTTAATGAATTATTGTTTTCATATTCATCATCCTGATGAATGACATTAACAGTAATATTATAATCCCCAACATTTGAGAAATCTTGAGGTATTGTAAATGAATAATCCAATGCTTCAAAAGGTTGTATTGTATCACTAATATTGAGTGTTTCAATTGACTGATCGTTTACTAAAAGCTCGAGGTCAAAATCACTCATATCATATAAACCGTCATTAACAATTGAAACAGTTACAATTTCATCAGTTCCCAAATCTGCAGATGAAATGGGCTCAACAATGGCTTCAACGCCGAGATCATAATCCCCATTGATGTCAGCCCAAAATGAAACCCATGGTCTGGCTTGTTTTATTGCCAATTGGTCCTCTGCTGTTACCTTGTATTCAATGTCCATGCCAAATCCTTCTGCTCCGACAACCTCATATAGGCTTGCGAACTCATCATGAATAACAGTCAAAAAATTTCTCATTTGGTCAAGATACACCTGGTCCATTACAAGCTCTCCTGGATTTACTAAATTTGATAGTCTTAAAACCAAATATCCTCCGCCTTGACTGGCGTCTCTGTAAAGAAGGATTTCTTCCGGCACCGAATTTGGATCAGGATTTGTAATCAATGACTCTCCAACCTGAGTATTTAAATAAAATGTGTCTTCAGTTTCATATATTGGATCAATACTTATTCCTACACCATTAGACTGTTCACCTTGAAAATTTGGGTGACACAACAGTCCCATAGCCGCTCCGAAATGATTAATTCTGTAAAAATCTCTTTCTTCATAAGCTCTAAAATTCCACATACTTGCATAAACTTGTTTTACAGATTTTGAAATATGTCCTTCATCTGGGTATTGGGTCTTTGAGGTATACAATCCAGCGCCGCTAAACCCAGGTAAATCTTCATTATTGGTGCTGGACCTAACGCGAACTGCTGTGCCCTCTGGGAAGTTGTCATGCATGGCTTGTAACTCGTCCAGCATCCATTGCGGCATGGGGGCGTTTTTTATAGACTGCCTAAAGTCATTAAGGCGCTCATTTCGGAAATTAATATCATTTTGAAACGCTGGGTTGTCCATAATTACCTGAGCTTCTTCATAAAAATTGTTATACTGCATGAATTCATCATAAAAGTAAAATGGAATTCCAAAACCATTTGGGATGGTTCCTTCCGGAAATCCAAAACTTCTCATTGTTGCAAGATTTGAACATTTTGCTCCAAATGATGAGGACATCTCAAAAGTTATTTCATCTAATGGCTTAATTTCTGTAATGCTTAAATCCCTTATTGGATATTGAGTTTCTGTCGGTCTTAAATCTTCATACCAATCATTGACCTCGGCCAGCGTCGCTTCTCTAATTTCGTATTGGTCGCTTTCTACTTTGTAATAGATATATCCATTTAAAAGGCTGGCGATTGCATCATTTGATAATGGATTGGCAATATAGGCGTTTGGAACATTGTCTTGTATGGCTCTTAGATTAACGTGTGATAATGGCGTTTGAACAACTGAGGTGATGATGCCTCCAACTCTTGGTAAAGAGTTAGGCAGCACATCATAAAGTACAATGTCTCTACTTCCAGGAGTTTCATTTAAGTCTTGCATATGTTTAAAAAAGCCATAGCCTTCGGCTAAGTGTAGCGGTATATAATTTACTTCAGCAAAAACATCGGTTTCTAGGACAACTTCAATTCTCGATCCCTCGAATTCATCTGCATAATTATTCAAATGATCATCTTCATCATTTTGTCCTATAAAGTGGTTCATATTATTTTGAAGAAATGGCATATTCGCTACTAAAAATTCGTAAGCTCTTTGTGTTTTTTCAAAATCATATGCGTTGCCAAAAGAAAAATTAAATGAATAAGTCCCAATCACTCCACTTGGCAAGATTTCATTAGGATTAAAAACAATTTCCCCAGAACCGTCATCCCCAGAAACTGTTGCATCAATACCATTCCAAAAACTTGCGTGAATGGTATACGTATTGCTATTTATAAAATATACTTTTGGTTCGTCAGTATCCAAGTCTAATATCCCAAATTTTACATATAATTGGTCGTCAAGAAATGGTGCCCATCCAACATTATTTATGGTAGCCAGCTGATTAAATGTTTCGGTATCAGGTATTGAAGTGGCTCCATCTTCAATATCAATTGCATAAGCTTTGTTAAATGGAGCATCTGTTGGCATGTTGTTAAACTCTGTAATGTCATCAATTCCATCTTGGTCATAATCATCAGGGTTGTCAATATCGTGCGCTGTAATGGTGTATTTATCTAATGTATAAGCACTAGAAGATTCAGAAATTATCATTGTTCCGTCTACACCAATTGTTAAAGATGTAGCCCAATTAAAGTCATCGCCGTGTTGTGCGTGAAGAATATAATATTTTCCTTCTTGGCCTTGAATTGTAAGTTGAACTTGACCAAAAATATTGACAGCGTAGTTGTCGATTTGAACAGGCTGAGCAAAACAAAAACCATTGGCAGAAAAAAAGCAAAGGAGTAAATAGAAAAATCTTTTACTCATAAAAAAAGTTAGCATGGGTTAATTAAAGCTAATATACAAATGATTATGCACCTGTGGATAAAAATTAACAGGATTTAATCTCCATAGTTCTGTGCAGTGAAATTAAGATTACACTGCTAATGTACAGTGTGGTTTTTTGATGATTAGCTGAAAAATTAAATTCAGTACATATTTTTTTACTGTTTTAAGGACACTTAAAATCGGAATGCATTAATACCATCTCACCCTTGTTTTTTTTAAATTTCACCTTGTAGATGCGATTATAGATGTCCGAGTCAAAAGCACCAAGCGTTTGATTGACCAGAAGGCCTGCCAAGACAGCTGTTGTGTTGCTGTGTCCAACAACCAATGTGTTTTGCTTAGATTCAATTAATACTTTAGAAAAATCACTCAGTTCTTGTGCATTGTATTGTCTTACTTCAAGTTCTTTTGACTGGGCTGTAGGTAAAGCTGTATTTTTTGTTCTGGTGTAGTTCGTACTGTAAATGATATCAAGGTCAATATTTTTAAGGAAAACGCTTAGATGTTTTGATCTTTTTTCGCCACATTCGGATAGCGGAGGGTCTGATTGATTTTCGAAGGTCAAATCTTTTTCGGAATGTCTCACCAAATAAATTGTAAATATTTCATCACTTTTTTGGGCACTAATGTCATTGTTGGCAGAACAGCCAAAGATTAAAAAAGCAAAAATAATTATTAACTTTTTCATTTTTTTAATAGTTAAATGGGCTTTAATCTTAATAAAAGTTAAAAAACTAAGCCGATTGTTTTAAAGTTTGAATAGGTTATTTAGTTTTTACTGAATTCAAAAACCTGTCCACCAATGCTCATTTCAAACCCCGATTTTTCAGGATTAAATTGGATCTCTAAATCTGCTTCTTCAAAAAGAAATTTGCCGTCTCCGTCATTGGTGAGAGGAATCTTTGGTTGCCCTTCTGCGATCGCTACAAGTTCTCCATTTTCTTCGGCAATTTTAACGCTCATTGGAAATGCAGCTGAACTGAATTCTCCTAAATAAATGCTTAAATCTTCTTTGTTTTCCGCCGCTAATTCGGGGGACCAGCGGTTGTTTGCTGAGTTCACATCTGGGAGCACATAATCGGGGTCAATCACTACCTTTTTAAAAGGTTCTTTGGAGTCATATTTAAAGGACCACTTTTTATTGCGTTTCCATATTTCTACTGGAAGTGTATGTCTTGATTTTGTACCATTTTTAGTTGTAAATTCCAAAGTGACGGGCATCGGCATTTTTTCAAGATTTTCAATCGTTACAATGGCGCCCTTGGCAGGGTCACCATCAACATATTTAATCTTTTTGATTCCTTGGTCTAACCTCCAATTATGAATGAACCATCCACGCCAAAACCAACTCAATTCTTCACCACTTACATTCTCCATTGTTCGGAAAAAATCATTGGGTGTCGGGTGTTTGTAAGACCAGCGATTGATGTATTCAGTAAAAGCTTCATCAAAGCGTTCTTTACCCAAAACATGTTCTCTTAACATAGTCAAACCAGCGCTTGGCTTGTAATAGGCTAAAATACCCAAATTCCTTTCTTTTAAATTGTCTGGCGGGGTGGCTATAGGCTCCATTTTGTCATTGACAAGAAAGCTTGAAAAGCGGTGCATATTGCGTTGTCGCTCTTTGTATTCGCCCCCATTAAAAGCATCTGTACTTAATGAGTTTATAAAGGTGTTAAAGCCTTCATCCATCCAAGCGTGCAGTCGTTCATTAGATCCCACAATCATTGGAAACCATATATGGCCAAACTCATGATCTGTAACCCCCCACAAGGATTCATTTTTACTCTTCCAGCTGCAAAATACAATACCAGGATATTCCATTCCCCCTTGATTTCCAGCTACATTAATGGCTGCAGGATAGGGGTATTCCGACCATTTTTCAGAGTAGTGTTCAATGGATGCTTTAGTATATTCGGTAGATCGTGCCCAAGCATCTCTTGAATCACTTTCGACTGGATAGACCGACATGGCCATTGCTTTTTTACCACTGGGCAGGTTGATGCGCGCCGCATCAAAAATAAAGGCTGAAGATGAGGACCACGCGACATCTCTTGCGTTTTCAATTCTAAACTTCCATGTCAGGCGCTCTTTGGCTTGTGGACGAGAGTTTTTACTGTTAACCTCGTTTGCTCCGCGTATGATTACCGTTTCGTCACTTTTGGCGGCTTGTTTTAGCTTATCAAGCTGTTTGGTTGTGTATACTTCCTCAGGATTCAACAATCCACCTGAACAAACCACCAAATGATCTTTGGGGACGTTGATATGGATGTCAAATGTTCCATATTCTAAATAAAACTCTCCAGCACCAAGATAGGGTAAGGTATTCCATCCTAAAATATCGTCATAAACGCACATCCTAGGATACCACTGTGCCATATTAAAAATACGCCCATTTTTTGTTTCCAATACCCCCATTCGGTCCGACCCGTAGTCAGGTGAAGTGAAAGAAAAATCAATATTAATTTTTATTTCACCTCCATCAGCCGCTAAAGGCTTTGAAAGCTTGATTTTCATGCGGGTGTCTGTGATCTCATAATTGGCATTCGTTGTGAGGTCTTTAGCTTTGGACTTTTTCTTAGACTTTTTGCCAGATGGGGTGTGAGACAAACGCACCTTACTAATATCATAGCCTCCGTCAAAGTCCTGACCTTTGGCACCATTTCGACTCCCGTTAAGAGGAATGATTGCATTCCCTCTGGAGTCTTTTTTGAACAAGTTTTGGTCCAATTGTAACCAAAGAAAATTTAGTTCGTCTGGGCTGTTATTCACATAGGTGATGGTTTCAGTTCCAGTAATTTTTTTACTTTGATCGTCAAGGCTAACTTGAATAAAATAGTCAGCACTGTTTTGCCAATAGGCATGGCCAGGCTTTCCACTTGCAGACCTTGTTTGAGTTCCATTATTGGTATAGAATCCGTGCCCAAAAGCAGCATTGTAATCGTAAACAGATTTTTCTGAAGTTTGAGCCCCGCTAAAAATACACGCTACCATTAGGATGTAAGTCAGTCGATGAAGTGATTTAGTCATAGATGGAGTTTGAATTAATATTGAATGTGAATTTAGTTTTTTTATATGATATAAACGCTATTAGAATGTTACAACTGATTCCAAAGTATTGAAATGAATATGCCAAGATACACAATAGCCACAATAAATTTGATAAATGCCGAAGTTAAAAAGCCTAAAAATGAGCCAAAGGCCGCCTTAATGGCTGTTTTAGAGTCACTTTTATT
>CAJWDI010000076.1:0-8856 GCA_913031185.1 uncultured Flavobacteriaceae bacterium
AGAAGAACTTTATTTGTCGTTTGGAGGTTCATCAATTTTTTTTTCTTATTTTTGTAAATTAATCTAAAATATCAGGTTAATTTTGAAAAAAACCACATTTTTTATTTATAATGAATCTAAATAAAGAAAATTCTAGTTCGGACACCAACACGTTAAAAAGTATCGCTGCAGGTACTTTTTTAGAAACCCTAATTGAGCCGGGTTTTTTGGTACTGACCTTTCAAAACAATTCGGAGTCCCCTAAGCTTCTAGAAAAGGCCATTGACAATTCTTTTATTCAGCTTCATTTCTGCTTAAAAGGCAGTACCCAATTTTCTTTTAATAACAACACTTACACTCTCGATATTCCAGAAGAAAACTCTTTGTTATTGTACAACCCTCAACGAGACTTACCCATCCATATGATTGCTGGGCCTAAGACTTGGGTTGTATCGGTCTTAATTTCAATCAAAAAATTTCATGGTTTATTTTCTCACGAAGCCAACCACATCTCTTTTTTAAAGGACGATAACAGGCAAAAGAAATATTATAAGGATGGTTATATATCACCCTCCATGGCTATTGTTCTCAATCAAATTATTAATTACAATCTCAATTCAAACCTTCGCGAACTCTATTGCAAGGCTAAGGTTTACGAACTGTTAAGCTTGTATTTCAATCGCGGTGAGGATGTCAATGCAGAGCAATGTCCTTTCTTGGCAGATGAGTCTAATGTCATAAAAATAAAAGCCGCAAAAGACATTATAATTCAGCGCATATCTGAGCCCCCCACACTTGCTGAATTGTCTTCCGAAATAGACCTGAGTTTAAAGAAGCTAAAAGCAGGTTTCAAGCAAATTTACGGGACAACAGTCTATGGATTTTTGTTTGATTATAAAATGGAGTTGGCAAGAAAATTGTTAGAATCAGGTGGTCACAATGTTAATGAGGTTGGACTCAAGGTTGGCTATAGTACCGCCAGCCATTTTATTGCCGCCTTTAAAAAACAATATGGAACGACCCCAAAAAAATATACACAATCCTCAAATTAATTTGATTTAAAAAATGAAAGGTATTTTATTAGTCAACTTGGGTTCCCCAGACAGCCCAAACCCCAAAGATGTCAAAAAATATTTAGGAGAATTCTTAATGGACGAACGCGTTATTGATGTCCCAAAGTGGGCTCGTACACTGTTGGTAAAAGGCATCATTTTGAATACGCGCCCCAAAGCCTCCGCAAAGGCTTACCAAAAAATATGGTGGGAGGAAGGCTCTCCATTAATTGTTTTGTCTGAGCGCCTGAAAGACAAGGTGCAAAAACAAGTCAACATACCAGTAGCCTTGGCCATGCGCTATGGCAGCATGACCATTAAGAATGGCCTTCAAGAGTTGGCAGATAAGGGCGTAAAAGACGTTTTAATCATTCCGTTATATCCCCAATTTGCAATGGCTACAACAGAAACCATTTTGGTTTTGGCGGAGACATTAAAAAAAGAATTTTTCCCGCAAATGTCTTTAGAGAGTTTACCCCCTTTTTACAACAACCCGGATTATATTAAAGTGCTCTCGGCGTCTATTAAGGCCCACTTGAAAGGTAAAGAGTATGACCATCTGTTATTTTCATACCATGGTGTTCCAGAGCGACACATACGGAAAAGCGACATCACCAAATCCCATTGCAAAATGGATAAATCCTGTTGCACTACAGCTTCTGAGGCCCATGCCTATTGTTATAAACACCAATGTGTAGAGGTAACGCGCTTGGTTGGCGCCGCGCTTAAAATGGAACCAGAAACCTTTTCAACCTCCTTTCAGTCCCGTCTCGGATTTGATCCGTGGTTAAGGCCCTACACAGACCGAACCATTGAAAGACTGGGGAAAGAAGGGACTAGGAATATGGCGATTGTAACCCCAGCATTTGTAAGTGATTGCTTAGAAACTTTGGAAGAAATTGCCATGGAAGGAGAAGAAATTTTTCACGAAGCTGGTGGTAAGAACTTTACAACAATTCCTTGTCTTAACGATGACCCTAATTGGGTGGCATTACTTGCCAAATGGATACATGCTTGGAATGAAAAAGCTTTAACGCCCTCTTAAATGAATCAATCCCATGTTTCGGATTTTGGAACAGATGCTATAGGTAAACTACTCATTCGCCAGGCCGTTCCCGCATCTATTGGGATCTTGGTAATGTCATTGAACATCCTTATTGACACTATTTTTGTTGGCCATTGGATTGGCTCTCAAGCCATTGCTGCTATAAATGTGGTCTTGCCAGTTTCCTTTTTTATTGCAGCCCTGGGTATGTCCATTGGAGTCGGCGGAGCTTCAATTATTTCCAGAGCTCTTGGTGCATCAAATAAATCCAAAGCCCTTAAAACGTTTGGTAATCAAATTACGCTTACGCTTGGCCTAACGTTAACATTCATTTTTTTTGGATTGATTTTTATCGAAGACATCATTCCACTTTTTGGTGGAAAGGGAACGATTTATACCCCAGCTAAAATTTATTATAGAATTGTCCTTTATGGCGTACCATTATTGGGGCTTTGCATGATGGGGAATACTGTAATCCGCGCCGAGGGTAAGCCGAAATTTGCGATGTATGCCATGGTCATCCCCTCTGTTACAAATTTAATCCTAGATGTTGTGTTCATCAAGGTTTTCAACTTAGGAATGTTGGGGGCGGCTTGGGCCACTACCGGTTCCTACGCTTTGTGCTTTATTTTTATTTTATGGTTTTTTATTTCGAAACACTCTGAAATGAAATTGAAGTGGCACCATTTCGGTCTTCAAAACCAGATTGTTTTTGAAATTGGCAGCTTGGGCTCTGTCACTTTATCCAGACAAGCCGTAGTCAGTTTGACTTACTTATTAATGAACAATATTTTATTTGATTTTGGCGGTGAGACCTCGGTCACGGCCTATGCCATTGTTTCAAGAATGCTGATGTTTGCCCTGTTTCCTATTTTTGGCATTACACAAGGCTTTATTCCCATTGCTGGCTATAATTATGGGGCTAAAAATTATGAACGTGTACGCCAATCGATCAATATTGCAGTGCGCTACTCTATCCTTTTAGCAGCTCTAGTTTTTGTACTATTGATAGGTTTTCCAGACCTCATTACTAAAATTTTCACAACCGACATTTTGGTGCTAGAAAAAACTCCTAGTGCCATGCGCTGGGTGTTTGCAGCAACCCCAGTAGTTGCGATTCAGTTGATAGGTGCGGCTTATTTCCAGGCAGTTGGTAAGGCGACCCCCGCTTTATTGCTCACATTGTCGCGGCAAGCATTTTTCTTTATTCCTTTAATTTTTATCTTACCTTTATGGTATGGTGAGCTTGGTGTTTGGATGGCTTTTCCAGCATCAGATTTGCTTTCCACAGCTTTGACGGCCTTTTTTTTACGCAGAGAAATGAAACAGAATTTAAAAGCACTTTAATGGAGTATTACAATTATATCAAATCCCTTCATTTGATTTTCGTTATCACTTGGTTTGCAGGTTTGTTTTACATCCCACGCTTATTTATTTACCATATTGAAGCCCAAGAAAAACCGGTCCCAGAAAGGACAATTCTTTCTGAGCAATTAAAACTAATGGCGCGCAGACTGTGGTACATTATTTCTTGGCCCTCGGCGATCTTGGCAACTGTCTTTGCGCTATGGCTGCTGCATCTAGCGCCTTATTGGCTGCAACAGCCATGGATGCAAGTTAAATTGGCTTTTGTGGTTTTGCTTGTCGCCTATCACATTAAAACTCACTTGATATTTAAAGCGTTGCAGCGCAATGAAATTCAATACACTTCAAATTTTATGCGCCTTTGGAACGAGGGGGCTACGCTTCTTTTATTTGCAATTGTATTTCTAGTGATTCTCAAAAGCACACTCAATATGTTTTATGGTCTTTTGGCGCTTTTAGGCCTAGCTGTAATTTTAATGTTAGGGGTTCGTCTATACAAAAAGACCCGACAGGACTAGCCGGGAGTATCTTCCATTTTTCCTATATTTATAAAAAACTAATCTCTTATGGCCAAGCGCAGCCTATCATTAAGTTCTCGAATCTTTTTCTATATGATTCTTTTAGTGGTGTTGGCCTCTATTTTAATTGCCGCCGTCACAGTCTACCAGTACAAAGAGCAGTCTCAAGAGTACCACCGCATGCGGTTGGAACGAAAAGAAGCACAGCTAATTTCTAGCATTAACTATGTCCTAAAAGCCTCAAGTTGGGAAATTAAAACTGAGAATTTAGGGGTCATTTTTAAGCAAAAGATTTATGAGATAGCCAACATTCATAATGTAGCTTTCAATCTCTACGACTTGGAGGGGAGATTAATCAAATCCTCTCGGCCTTGGCTTGAAAATGATCCTGTCCCTAAGCAATTAACCGCGATGATACTTGACACCCTCAATCAAATTTCTTCCAAACGCTACGTTGAGAAAAACAAACTATTGGATGGCAATTATAGGTCATCCTATTTGGTTTTGACAGACCCTTCTTCAAAACCCTTAGGGATTTTGAACGTTCCTTATTTTGATGACGACTCTTTAAATTCTAGAGAATTAAAAGCATTTTTAGTTCGTATTGGATATGCTTATGTACTGATGGTTTTAATCGCCATTGTATTTGCGTATGCCATGTCTAAATTTATTACGAAATCTCTGAAGTCAATAAGCGATAAAATGTATCAAACCCGTTTTGAAAAGCGCAACAAGAAAATTGCTTTAGAGGGCGCCTCTTCAGAAATTAAGTCTTTGGTGGAATCCTATAACAACATGATTGATACCTTAGAAGAAAGCGCGCTCAAGCTGGCTTCGACCGAGAGGGAAGAGGCTTGGCGAGAGATGGCAAAACAAGTGGCACATGAGATTAAAAATCCCCTTACACCGATGCGCTTAAGCGTACAGAGTTTTTTGCGAAAATTTGACCCTAAAGACAAAGACATCCATGAAAAAGTTGAGGAATATAGCAACACATTAATTCAGCAAATTGACACCATGAGTAAAATTGCGGAAGCCTTTGCTAATTTTGCAAAAATGCCAACTCAAAAATTAGAACCCTTAGATTTTGTCAAAGTAGTAGAGCATGCCTTAGATATTTTTCCGGATGACTTTATTTCATTTTCTAGTGCTGAAGAAACGCTAGAAGCCGACTTTGACAGAGATCAGTTGAATCGCATCGTAACCAACCTTGTTAAAAATGCCATTCAATCTATTCCTGAAGGAAAAACCCCTGAAATTGAAGTCAACTTATTTGAAGAAAATGGTCGAATTCACATCAAAGTTAAAGACAACGGTACTGGGATAGAAGATGCGATTGCAGAAAAAATATTTGAGCCCAAATTCACAACTAAAACTAGTGGGATGGGGCTTGGTTTGCCCATGGTTAAAAATATTATTGAAGCCTATGATGGCAACATTATTTATGAAACAATTTTAGGAGAAGGTTCTCTTTTTGAAGTCTCTTTTCCAAAAAATCAAAAGCCTTATGACGTTTAACAATATAACGCTACAGCTTGACGCTGGTATTGGGATGTTGACCATCAACCGTCCCAAAAAACTCAACGCCCTCAACAAGGCGACAATTTTTGAATTGCACAGCGCTTTGAAAGCTTTGGACCAGGACAAAAGTGTCCGTGTCATTGTATTGACTGGAAGTGGAGATAAAGCGTTTGTCGCAGGCGCGGATATCAGTGAATTTGCAGATTTTAGTGTTTCTGAAGCCGCACAGTTATCTCGTGAGGGACAAGAACTCTTATTTGATTTTGCTGAAAACTTAGGTACGCCTATTATTGCGGCCATCAATGGTTTTGCTTTAGGGGGAGGATTGGAATTGGCCATGGCGGCTCATATTCGAGTGGCCAGTAGCACGTCCCGTATGGGACTTCCAGAAGTCAGCTTGGGGGTGATTCCAGGCTATGGCGGCACCCAAAGGTTGGCCCAGTTGGTGGGCAAAGGGCGGGCGCTTCAAATGATTACCACCGCAGAGATGATAGACGCTTCTAAAGCCGAACAATGGGGTTTAGTCAACAGTGTTACAGCTCCAGAGGATCTGCTATCTTATTGCCTGTCTTTGGCCGAAAAAATAAAACGCAATGGACCGCTGGCCATCTCGGCTGCCATAAAAGCGGTCAACGCAAACTATAAAGATGGCCTTAATGGGTATGATGTTGAAATTGCAGCATTTGCAAAATCTTTTGGAACTGCCGATTTCAAAGAAGGTACTTCTGCTTTTTTACAAAAGCGAAAAGCAAATTTCACAGGGGATTAATAAAAGAATAAAAAAACCCTAAAACAGCGTTTTAGGGTCATAAGCTTTAAGGATTAAAAGTTTAATCCGCTAGAACGATAATTTTGTTGGCGTTCATTTCAATGGTTCCTGAGTTGATGGCCAACCAATACCCACCTTCTTTTTTTTCAAATTTTGAAGCCGTTTCTTCATTTAAATCAACAGCGCCACGAATTTTCACAAAGCCATCTTTTAGGGTAGAGACAACTGCCGCGTGGTTATTAAGCATTTCAAATTCGCCATTGACACCTGGGACAGAAACACTGTCGACATCTCCTTTAAAAAGGGTAGCTTCGGGAGAAACAATTTCTAAATACATAAACTTGTGTTTTAAGCTTCAGCCAACATTTTTTCTCCGGCTTCAATCGCTTCTTCAATGGTTCCTTTTAGGTTGAATGCGGCTTCCGGTAATTGGTCTAACTCCCCATCCATGATCATGTTAAACCCTTTGATGGTTTCTTTGATGTCTACAAGCACCCCAGGGATTCCGGTAAACTGCTCTGCAACATGGAAAGGCTGAGACAGGAAACGCTGTACGCGTCGCGCACGGCCTACAGCCAACTTGTCTTCTTCTGAGAGTTCTTCCATTCCTAAAATAGCAATGATATCTTGGAGTTCTTTGTAACGCTGCAACAACTCTTTTACACGTTGTGCACAATCGTAATGTTCATTCCCAAGAATTTCTGCAGTTAGAATTCTTGAAGTAGAATCCAGCGGATCTACGGCAGGATAAATTCCAAGTTCTGCAATTTTACGTGACAATACGGTCGTAGCGTCCAAATGCGCAAAAGTAGTCGCTGGTGCAGGATCGGTCAAGTCATCCGCAGGCACATAAACAGCTTGTACAGAGGTAATTGATCCTTTTTTAGTTGAGGTAATGCGCTCTTGCATGGCCCCCATTTCTGTAGCCAGTGTAGGTTGGTATCCTACGGCCGATGGCATCCGACCTAAAAGGGCCGATACCTCAGAACCTGCTTGTGTAAATCGGAAAATATTGTCAACGAAGAATAAAACGTCTTTACCTTGGCCATCACCAGCACCATCGCGAAAATATTCTGCAATGGTAAGTCCAGAAAGCGCTACTCGCGCACGGGCTCCAGGCGGTTCATTCATTTGTCCAAAAACGAAAGTGGCTTTGGATGCTTTCATGGCGGCTTTGTCTACTTTTTTGAGATCCCATCCACCAGCTTCCATGGAATGCATGAAGTCATCCCCATATTTTATAATGCCTGATTCTAACATTTCCCGCAATAAATCGTTTCCTTCTCTTGTACGTTCTCCAACACCCGCAAATACAGAAAGCCCACCATGGCCTTTTGCAATATTATTAATAAGTTCTTGAATCAATACAGTTTTTCCAACACCTGCACCACCAAAAAGCCCAATTTTACCCCCCTTGGCATAAGGCTCAATCAGATCGATGACCTTGATTCCGGTAAACAAGACTTCTGTTGAGGTTGAAAGGTCTTCAAATTTTGGTGCCTCACGGTGAATTGGTAACCCGTCATTTCCTGCTTTGGGCAAGTTTCCTAGACCATCGATGGCATCTCCAATGACGTTAAAAAGGCGGCCATAAACATCATCGCCCACAGGCACTTGGATAGGCGCACCAGTTGCACTGACTTCTGTTCCACGGCTCAGGCCATCTGAGGAGTCCATCGCAATGGTTCTAACAGCATTTTCGCCAATGTGTGATTGTACTTCTAAAACGAGAATAGTACCGTCCTCACGCTTGATTTCTAAAGAATCATAAATTTTTGGAAGCTCGGCGTCTGCACCAAATTCCACATCGATAACTGGTCCTACAATTTGGGAAACTTTTCCTGTAACTTTTGACATTACTTCTATGGGTTTAATTTTTAGCTAAATAATGTTGAAAAACAAGTTGTTTTTGCGCAGCAAAGATAACCATTATAAATAAAAAACCCAGAGCAAATGTCTGGGTTTTTTAGTCTAATTTTTGAATTAAATTTTAGAACTGCATTTTGGCGCCTGCATAGTAAAGCGATCCAATATTACCAGATCCAGGAATACTCACATATTCGCGGCCAGCGATGTTGTTTCCACCTACTTCGAATTGGAGGTTATCAAGAGCTTTTATTCCGAACATCAGTTTAGCATCAAAAACTGTATTTTCTGGAATTACTGCATCAATGAAAGATGATTCGTAATAGTACTCAGAGTTGTAACGTGCATTAGCAGAAAGCGTAACATTGCTGTTTATCTTTGACGTAAGACCAAACTTCATTCTATGCTTAGGTGTATTCCAAGATAGTTCAAATGTTGAGTCTTCAGCTGATTTGTAATCTAGCTCATTGTACTCATAAATAAAGTTCATTGATGTAGATGTGTTTAGTCTTTGTATAGCTTCTAAACTAACACCTTTAGTGTTGAACTTAGTATCTAAATTAGCATCAACGCCAAATTCAGTTACACTACCAGTTTGAAGAGCATCAATTCTTGTTTGACTTGGGTCAGTATAAAATGGAACTAAAACATAATCTGTCCCAATATAATTATCATATTGACTGTAGTAAGCATTAAAATCAAGAGTGAAGTTATTTGAGTTATATCGATATCCAACCTCAT
>CAJWDI010000077.1:0-8690 GCA_913031185.1 uncultured Flavobacteriaceae bacterium
CCCAAACTCAATAGATTTTTCAAAGTTCGCTCTTGCAACTTGCGAATGCGTTCTATAGACCCTGAATACTCAATACGCTCAAAAATAGCCTTGTCTATTAACCATGAAGGGATTTGAAACAATTCTTTATCCAAAAAGTCCAAAGCCTCTGCTTGTTTTTCTTTGGACACATGGGTGTACACGGGACCTTCTTGATCGGCAGTTTTATAATGCTCGTAAACACCTCCAATATGATTCGAAACATGACCCATGTAGCGGTTGAATTGCGAGAGCACTTGTCCATACATGGCTTCCAAATCACTGTAATCTTCTCCATTTTTGGTCGTCCATTGGATCAAATTAGGTACAATCCGTTCCAGGTTTTTTATGCCATAGGTGCTGGCCAATACCGCATCGTCACTAAGGTCTTCTGTCTGCGAACTTGGATCTACTACATCACCAGCCTGTTGGTGCCCAAAACGGTACATGGGATCTCCAGCATGTTTTGTAATCCAACCGTTTAATACTTCTTTTTCTTCTTCTGCAGTTTTTCCAGGAATTGGCCGGTACCCCCAAGCAATCGCATATTTATCATAGACACCGATATTAGGCATCAGCGCGACCCCTTCGTCTTCAGGCTGTGCGACATAATTAAAGCGTGCATAATCCATGATTGAGGGTGCTGTGCCATATTTTTGAGTGAATTCAGCATTTCTCAAATCCTCTACCTTATAGGCACAACTGCTGCCCATATTATGTGGCAATCCGAGGGTATGACCAACTTCGTGTGCAGATACAAATCGAATCAGACGCCCCATAACCTCATCTTCGAACTCAGCAGCTCTAGCATCAGGGTTGATGGCAGCTGTTTGAACAAAAAACCACCCACGAAGTAAAGTCATGACATTGTGGTACCAATTGATATCACTTTCTAAAATTTCTCCTGTTCTTGGATCACTTACATGAGGACCATTGGCATTTGGAATGGGTGATGCTAAATACCTCACCACCGAATAGCGAACGTCTTCTGGACTCCATTCGGGATCTTCTTCAGGGGTTGGAGGGTCTGCTGCAAGGATGGCATTTTTAAAACCAGCGGCTTCAAAGGCGACTTGCCAATCTTCAATACCTTGTTTGATGTATTTTCGCCATTTTTTTGGCGTGGCGCGATCAATATAATAAACAATTGGTTTTTTGGGTTCCACCAATTCTCCAGCTTCAAATTTTTCGAGGTCTTCCGCTTTGATTTCAAGTCGCCAACGGTCTAAATACACCAATTCTCGACTTCTTTGATCCTCCAATCCATAATCGACTTGCCCCCTTGCAAACCAGCCTACACGTTGGTCAAAATAACGTCGTTTCATGGGGTTTTGAGGCAATAAAATCATTGAATTATTAATTTCAACAGATACGGTTCCTGTACTTGAATTTGAAGGTGGATTTGATGCTGCATAGGTTTTAACATGTCTGGCTTCAATATTTTTTGGATAACTTTTGACACTTTCGATAAATGACTTGTTACTTTCTAGGCGTGATATTTTGTATTGTTTTCTACGATAGCTTGGCAATCCTAGTGCTTTTACATCCGTTTTAAATAGATCCGTTACATTGATGACAGTTGCAGTGGAATCATTGCTGTAGGCTTTGATCGGGAAGGTATATAAAACCGGTTCAAAGTTTGAATTCACAACGGCTTCGTGAACGGGCAGCGAATCTGCTGCAAAAACTTCATGAGATACCACCCGCAACAAGACTTTTTTATCTCTTTTTTGCCACCTCAAAACTTGGGTGTTTTGTTTTCCACCGCCAAATCCAATACCAGATGCTGTTTTAGCAATGCGACTGACCATGAGCATTTCTTTTTCAAACAATGAATCTGGAATTTCGTAATAAAAATCGGTGTCAATTTTGTGAACTTTAAAAAGCCCCTCATCCGAAACAGCGTCTTTTGTGATGACTTCTGAATAGGGTTTGATTCCATCCTTCTTTGGTTTTGGCTTGGTAGTGTTTTTTGAAGTGTTGTCTTTATTTTTTTTAACCGAGCCTGCCTTGATGCTGATTGCACAAGAATGTAGAACTACAGCTGCGGCTAATAAAAGAGTGGTTTTAAATATTTTTTTCATTGTCTCAAAGAAATTAAATTACAGAGCAATATTTAAGGCCTATGTTTTAGGGTTTAGTCCAAAAGTATTACTGCAAGCTCATTTTCTATTTTGGCCACTTTTGCCAACCCTTGCTTCGTTAAACTTTTTATTGCTTTATCCCACCCCTTATTACTGAGACCAGCTTGAATTTTTAATTCGTGTAGCTGAATGGTTTTTTTATTTTGAAGGATGTCGAAAATCACTTTTTCATTTTCATTTAAATCCAAAGCTTTTTTCTCGGGTTTCATCTGCGGGAAAAACAACACCTCTTGAATGGATGCATTATTGGTTAAAAACATAATCAAGCGATCCATTCCAATGCCCATTCCAGAAGTTGGCGGCATCCCATATTCTAAGGCTCTTAGAAAATCTTCATCAATAAATTGAGTCGCTTCATCATCGCCTCTATCGGCCAATTTTAATTGTGCTTCAAAGCGCTGGCGTTGATCTAAGGGGTCGTTGAGCTCAGAGTAAGCGTTGGCGATTTCTTTTCCGCACACCATCAGTTCAAAGCGTTCGGTCAAATCTGGATTGCTGCGGTGTTCTTTGCAAAGTGGACTCATTTCTTTTGGATAGTCTGTAATGTAGGTTGGCTGAATGTAGTTCCCTTCGCATTTTTCACCAAAAATTTCATCGATTAACTTGCCTTTCCCCATACTCTTGTCAACTTCTATTCCCATGTTTAAGGCAGCTTTTCTTAGTTCTTCCTCAGACTTCCCTGTAATGTCATAGCCTGTAAATTCTTTTATGGCTTCTGTCATCGTGACTCTAGCATAGGGTGCTTTGAAATCAATTTCATGGGCGCCAAAGGTGGCTTTAGTAGTCCCATTGACTGCATTGGCACAAAACTCTAGGAGCTGCTCACAAAATTCCATCATCCAATTATAGTCCTTGTAAGCCACATAAATTTCCATGGCTGTAAATTCAGGATTGTGGGTGCGGTCCATCCCTTCATTTCTAAAGTTTTTTGAGAATTCATAAACTCCGTCAAATCCACCAACAATCAGACGTTTTAGGTACAATTCATTGGCAATGCGCATGTACAAAGGAATGTCAAGGCTATTGTGGTGGGTAACGAATGGTCGTGCTGCAGCACCTCCAGCTATGGGCTGTAAGACAGGTGTCTCTACTTCAAAATATCCAGCATCATTAAAAAAATTTCGCATGGCATTAAACAACTTTGTTCGCTTGACAAAAACTGTCTTGACATGAGGATTCACCGCCAAGTCTGCATAGCGTTGGCGGTAGCGCATTTCAGGATCGTTGAATTCGTCATAAGAATTTCCATCTGCATCTGTTTTAGGAAGTGGGAGCGGTTTTAATGCTTTGCTCAAAAGTTTAAAATTTTTGACTAGGATTGTTTTTTCACCCACTTGAGTGATAAATAATTCTCCTTCAACCCCAATAATATCTCCTAAATCTAAAAGTTTTTTAAAGACATCATTGTAGGCAGACTTGTCTTCACCTGGGCAAATTTCATCCCTATTAAAATAGACTTGAATGCGCCCTTCACTGTCTTGAACTTCTGTGAAAGCAGCCTTCCCTTGCACTTTTTTTCGCATTAAGCGTCCAGCAATAACCACGTTTTCTCCTTCAATAAAATTGGATTTTATTCCCAGACTGTTATGGGTTACAGGGAATAGGTCGGCGGGATAAGGATTGATTCCTAACGCACGAAGCTTTGAAAGTTTTTCGCGTCGGACAAGTTCTTGTTCGGAAAGCTGTGCCATAGTTGTTTAATCTTAATTGATAACAAATATAACGACTCTGCATTGGATTTCAATAGGGAATTTAAAATTCAATAGTTTGTAACGATTTTGATGTATTTTTGTCTTATTGTAGCGTTATAATTTTCAAATTTATTGCGATGAGTATTTGGCGGGTTTTATTGTCTATTTTATTTCCACCCCTAGCAGTATTAGATAAGGGTTGTGGCTCCTTTGTAATTGTCTTTATTTTGACACTTTGTGGTTGGGTACCAGGAGTTATTGCGGCCTTAGTCATTCTTAATAATCCAAATCATTAATCCCTTATTTTTACAACATGAATAAATCAATTCAGCTTCAAGATCTAGGTCTAAAGGATTATAAGGAAACTTGGGATTTGCAAGAAGAAATTTTTAAAAAAACGGTGGCTGTAAAAGTCAGAAATAGACGCGAAAACACCAGATTATCAACGCCCAATCACTTTTTATTTGTAAGCCATGCACATGTTTACACTTTAGGAAAAAGTGGCGATCTTTCTAATTTACTTTTAAATGAGGAACAACTCAAGACAAAAGGTGCCAATTTTTATAAAATTAATAGGGGGGGAGACATCACTTACCATGGACCTGGCCAAATTGTTGGTTATCCTATTCTAGATCTCGAAAATTTTTTTACGGACATTCATAAATACCTTCGCTTATTGGAAGAAACTATTATTTTAACACTTGCAGATTACGGTGTGGAGGCTTCAAGAAGTCAGGGAGAAACCGGTGTCTGGTTAGATGTTGGAACGCCTTTTGCAAGAAAAATTTGTGCGCTCGGAGTTCGTGCCAGTCGCTGGGTAACTATGCATGGATTTGCCCTCAATGTCAATACCGATTTAGGGTATTTTGATCACATTATTCCTTGTGGGATTCGCGGTAAATCTGTCACCTCATTACGGGTTGAGTTGAAGCAAGATCATGTGGACGAAAATGAAGTCAAAGAAAAATTATTGAAACATTTCTTGAATCTTTTTGAGGCCCAAAAGATCAATACATTTGGTACATGATAAAACTCTCATCACTGCTTTGACAAATAAATTCAAGGGCTGCATCCCCATCGACGTTTGCTAAATCAACACTTGAAGCTGCATAAACAGGAAAACCTGGTAGCACCTTTCCTTGACTGTCATAAAACCAAACTTTGTTGGATTGAAGATCTGTGATGCTTATGTAAATTTTGTCATTGAGATAAAATAATTTTGGGGGACTAAAATTCCCATAATCAAGCGTTGCTTTCTGAGCTTTAATTTGTAAGATATTACTCCATTGTGCTACCAATGTTTTACTAGAAGCTGTGATTTGGGTGCCTGGGTCAAACCCTAGAGATTGCAAACTCAAACGCCCTTTGGTATCCACCTGAACAAAATCTCCATTGTTGTCAATTGTTGAGAATTGATTTTTATAGAAGTACAGGTTTTGATCTGAGAAATTGAGGGTTTCCTTAACGTCAATTCTCATTTTTCCTCGCCGATCTAAAATCTTTAAATTCTGCCCCTCAGAAAATACAATATAATCCCTCCCTCTGTGTCGAACATGTTTTGGGGTATTATTAATCTTGTACCCTGCATTGTATTCAAATCCTTTCACACGTTTCCCTTTGCCATCGTACATTAACAAATTAGCCCCCTGTGTGACTAAAAATCTATAATTTCTTGTTTTGTCATAATCAAATACAGCCAAGGGTTTTGAAACTTTATCTTTGAACGTTAGCGGAAATCGTCCAACATCCCTACCTAAGCGGTCTAAGATATAAAGTCTATTTTTAGTAGCAAATGCCATTTGAAGGCGTCCGTTTTTAAATAAGTCAACTTGTTTTACAGCGCCTAAGATTGGGCCTGATATTCTTTTTTTCCAACGTACGACCCCTTCATTTGATATTAAATACAATTGATTTTCAACATCTTGTACCAAAATATCTTTTTGCCTTGTTTGATGGTTTTTTACAAATTGAATGTCTCCAATGATTTGTGCATCTACCTTAAAGCTAAAGGCTTCAGTTACTTTTTGAACATTTGAAGCAGGTTTCTGCTTTTGAATCAATCCATTGAAATGAATTGTATTGTCGTCTTTAACGACTTGAACAGTGGAATTTTGAAACGTTTCCAAGCTTTCTGCTGTCACATTGGCCCCCAAGTGATTGTTTAGAATCTTAGCCAAGCGATTTGAATCAAATGTTTGAAGGTAAGACGCCTCGTCACTTAGTGTTTTTTGTATGGATTGATACCCTTGGCTTTGAGCCAGATTGTTTTGATTGGTGTATTTAGAGATTACGTCTTCTAGGGTGGTTTCGTTTTCAGAAAATATAATAAATTCATCTAAAATTGTATAAGCTGATGGCTTAATTTTAGGCAACAAATCCCCAAAAGTTTCCTCAAACATAGAACTGTATTCAAATTTAAATAGCGGTACAGAACGAAATGTTTTCAAGAGTTCTTGCTGTCCTGTCAAAACATCCTTAATCGTGCCAATATCCAATGCATGCAAAGCAATTGCAACTCCGTTTTCGGATTCAATACTGCCAATTTCCTCAGTTGTTTCAAAAAAAGACTTGGCAAATTCTGAAGGGATTAATGTACTGTCGTTTTCACTTATATTTTTAGAAAATTGTTCAAAATTAGAAAAGTTGTAAGACTTGAAATTTTGGCTTTGATTGGGAGCAATTTGGTTTAATTTAGAGGCTTTAGGATTGATCTTATCAAACAAATGGAACCACAAAGAATCTGTATACACCCCACTAAAAGATAGACTTGATGGACTGGCATAAACGTCCAGTAAAAGATTGTTGAAAATAAAATCTATCCCTTTAATTTCTTTTGACGGGGCCGTATAAATCGAAAATGTCGCATCGGGCTTAAGAATGTTAGTGAATTTCTGGAAAGGGTGGTTTAGCGTTTTATTACGCGGGGTGTTCATGGGGTAAGTGTTGTTATATACCCATATGCTATCTTGAATAAATTTAGAATTTAAAAGCGTTTTGGACTTCAAGTGTTGTTGTTCTGTAATAAATGTATAACTGGGTTCAGTCATACTTCGATTTGAACAAATCAGTAGAGGCCCCGAAATTTTCAGGCTGTCAATTGGCATTAAATGGCTTTCAAAAAGCGATTCCAAGTTCGTTTGGCCTAGAAGGGTATTGTTCTTTAAAGCGCTTTTGAAACTTTCTAATGAATTGATTTTTAGGACAAGTGTAGAACCTTCAGGGATAAAGTCTTCAATATTTGCCTGCGTATCGTATTTGTTTTGACATCCAAATGTCAAAACTACAAACAAGAAAAAAATGATTTTACTTCTCATGAATTAATTCTATTGAGCTCTAAACAAAGATAGGATTAAAATTCAAAAAGTAGCTGATCGGCCAGGAGTTTAAAAGATATTCTGTGGTATTTTGAAACCCCATATTTTTGAATGGCGTTGCGGTGCTCTTTGGTCGGATAACCTTTGTTTTGCTTCCAATTATACATGGGGAATTCTTCATGAATTTTAGTCATATAATCGTCGCGGTATGTTTTCGCGAGAACAGAGGCCGCAGCAATGTTCATGTATTTTGTGTCTCCTTTAATAATGGTTTTATGAGGAATGTCCATATAGGGCTTAAAACGGTTACCGTCTACAGCAATAAATGTGGCTTTATCCAATTGAGCGACAGCCTTGTGCATCCCCATAATAGATGCATTTAAAATATTAATTTTGTCAATTTCTTCTGGAAATATGTGTGCCACTCCGAATCCTATCGCTTGAGCTTCAATGATGGGGCGCAATTCCGTGCGCCTGTTATGCGAGAGTTGTTTGGAGTCATTTAGCCACTTGTTTTTAAAGCCTTTTGGTAAAATTACAGCGGCCGCTGTGACTGGGCCTGCCAAACACCCTCGGCCAGCCTCGTCGGTGCCGCATTCAAATTTTTCATTGGTCACACTATGCTTGAGCATGGTTTTTTAAAATTATACGTAAATATAGACTACTTTTTTCGAACCGTTCCAAAGGCTTTAAAATCCCTAATAATTTGCTACTTTTGAGACAGCAATTATTTTTTATTAACATGGTATACAAATACGTTGTCGTTTTTTTGTTGGTTTTGTGTTCGAGTGCTGTTTTTGGGCAGCGGAAACTTCCGGCTGATAAAGTATTGAGAGAGAATCCCTCAAGGGATATAAGCAGAAATAGCTCCAGTGAGACCAGTCGCGAATCTAAAGATCTTTCAAAAAACCCCAAAGGTAAAATTGAAGATTACAAAATCATTTCGCGCAAGCTTGATACTGTACACTTAGACACAACACTTACCATAAAAAAAGAATATAAATTCAATTACCTTAGGCGTGACTATTTTGAATTACTCCCATTTAACAATATGGGGCAGAGTTTTAATGCTTTGAGTCAGAATTTTTACAGGCGTAGCATGCAACCAGGCTTCGGGGCCAAGGCCAAGCATTTTAATTATATGGATGTCGACGCCATTCATTACTACCGTGTGCCTACACCATTAACAGAACTCATGTATAAATCTAACTTTGAACAGGGCCAATTGTTAGATGCATTTTTTACAGTAAATACTTCAGAACAATTTAATTTTTCCATCGCCTACAAAGGCATGCGTTCTTTAGGAAAATACCAACACATATTATCAAGTACTGGAAATTTTAGGTTTACCTCCACTTACCATACCAAGAACAAGCGTTATCACTTGCGCGCTCACCTTGTTTCCCAAGATCTTTTGAATCAAGAAAATGGCGGGATTGCTGATGATCAATTGGTAGAGTTTGAAAACGGAAATTCTGAATTTATAGACCGATCCTTGTTTGATCCACTATTTGAGGATGCGG
>CAJWDI010000078.1:0-8530 GCA_913031185.1 uncultured Flavobacteriaceae bacterium
CTTGCGGCACTAGATCCTAAGTCTAGCGTGTCTACCAATTCCACCACGCCCGCTCGTCCTGTTTTACAGGGTCGCAAATATAAACAATAGTTTATAAATTCAAACTGAACCATAGAAAATTATTTGCAGTCATTTCGTAATTTTGAAAAAAATAAAATCCCATGAAAGGACTTAAAACTTATGTTGAAACACACAAGAATCGTTTTTTAGATGAACTTTTTTCATTGCTAAAATTACCCTCAGTTAGCGCCGATTCAGCCTATAAAAAAGACACCATTGCTACGGCAAAATTTGTAGCCAACAGCCTAAAAGATGCAGGTTGCAACCATGTAGAAATTTGTGAAACTGCAGGCTATCCAATCGTATATGGAGAAAAGATCATTGACTCCAAATTGCCAACCGTATTGGTTTATGGACATTACGACGTCCAGCCCCCAGATCCCATGGAACTGTGGGACTCCCCGCCTTTTGAGCCTGTAATTAAAACGACTGAATTACATCCGGAAGGTGCCATTTTTGCGCGTGGTGCCTGTGATGACAAAGGCCAAATGTACATGCATGTCAAAGCCTTAGAATTTATGACCTCAACCCATCAACTGCCTTGTAATGTGAAATTTATGATTGAAGGAGAAGAAGAAGTCGGAAGTGACAATTTAGGGCTTTTCGTCAAAGAAAATGCCACTAAATTAGCCAACGATGTAATCTTAATTTCAGATACGGGGATGATTTCAAAAGACACCCCATCAATTACAACGGGACTTAGAGGTTTGAGCTATGTTGAGGTTGAAGTAACGGGACCAAACAGGGATTTACACTCTGGAATTTATGGAGGTGCTGTGGCCAACCCCATCAATGTTTTATCAAAAATGATTGCCTCCTTACACGATGAAAACAACCGGATTACTATTCCTGGTTTTTACGACAAGGTACAAGAACTGACAAAAGAAGAGCGCAGCGCTATGGCAAAGGCTCCTTTTTCATTAGAAGCCTACAAGGAGTCCCTTGGAATTGAAGCCGTTTTTGGTGAAAAAGGCTATACCACCAACGAGAGGAACGCCATTCGACCCACCTTAGATGTCAACGGTATTTGGGGGGGCTATACTGGAGAAGGCGCAAAAACTGTGATTGCAAGCAAGGCCTCAGCCAAGATATCGATGCGCCTGGTACCCAACCAAGACCACCATGAAATCACTAAACGATTTCAAACTCATTTTGAAAATATTGCACCCAAAGGTGTTTTTGTAAAAGTGACTCCCCACCACGGTGGTCAGAGCTATGTAACCCCCATTGACAATACAGGCTATCGGGCAGCAGCCAGAGCCTACGAAGCGACTTTTGGAAAAACACCCATTCCTCAGCGCGGTGGTGGCAGCATTCCTATTGTAGCCCTATTTGAAGAAATTTTAAAGAGCAAAACCATTATGATGGGCTTTGGGTTGGACAGTGATGCCATCCACTCCCCCAATGAACATTATGGTGTTTTTAATTATTTGAAAGGGATCGAAACCATTCCTTTGTTTTATAAATATTTTGTGGATTTATCTCAAAAAAACAATCCGCTATAAAGCGTGTTTTAGTTGATTCCGTTGTTTTTTAGACATGTTTTGAAGTACCATGTCATAACTGTGAGAAATCAGTTCAAAAAGAAATTCTGTGGAAACTTCGTTTGTTTTTAGATAAATGGTATTCCAATGTTTCTTGTTGGCATGAAAGCCAGGTTTTATGCAATGGTATTGTTCTCTAATTTGTAAGGCATAAGTGGGATCGCATTTTAAAGTAATTGAGGGGGCACCAGCCTCCCATTTGGACAAAGGGCAAAGGGCAAAAATTTTACCCAAGACTTTAAACACCAAAGTATCTTGATCAAAAGGAAATGATTCTGTGGTTTTTAACTGCTGCAAGCAGAAGCTACGGATGATATCTAGCGTTGTTGGGATCAAAATTTAATCGAAAAGTTTGTACAAAACAGGCTTACTAGGAGAGGCATCATTTTGGAAAGGGGCAACAAGCAAATTTAAAATATACTTGCCGTCTTTGACCGCATTCGGGACATAGATTAGTTCGGTGATGGTCGCCTCTTTTCGGATGGCACCATGAACATCCCAAAAAGCTTTATGTGCTAAAAGTTCGCCATTGTCTTTTTCCTTGTCGACACTTGGCAAATCAATTAATAAATGCTTGACCCCTTTATTTCTGAGGTAAATCGCCGCTGCTTCGGACAAAAATGGCGGATTGGTGTTGGCATATTGTCTGCTGAGTTTGTCTTTGGTATTGGGTAAAGTGCGAATGACCACCGCTTCTCTTTTTTTATTTCCAATCGCATATCGCAGTTGTTTTTCTGAAATGATTAAATCTTCACCTCTTTTTTCGGGGACGACTGTAATAACCTCGCTAACAAATAGAAATTGTTTTAAACACGAATTAATACTGTAGGTTTCTTCCGTGATATGCCCGACACATTCAGTATGAGTACCATGCGCATGGGGATTAAATTCAATAGAATTGAAATTAACGGAAGCCCCGCTTTTAACACTGCCGGTCCAATTTTTAAGTTTCGTAGGATAAATTTTGGGCGGAGGTAAATACCACGCATTTACATTGTCTTTGGACGCCCTTAAAGGGATGGAAATGTCAATTGGTTGGTCCACATAGATGGTGTAAGTTCTGCTGTTGGCATGAATGATCGCTTTCATATGCAATGGGTTTTGATAAAATTACTAAAAATTTAAACGATGAATAAATCAGAGGCAATACCATCGCTTAAAAACTGTCCTTTTGGAGTCATTTTCAAATGTGCATCTTCAATTTTGAGGGTTTTAGATGCCAAATAACCATGTGCATTATTGAGCAGGCTTGTTTGAACTCCCAATCCAAATTCTTCCTCAATTCGCTTGAGTGAAACCCCCCACATGGTACGCAATCCTGTCATGATATATTCGTTAAAACGATTTTCAGGGGTAAGCAGTTCTGAGGTCAATGGCAATTCGTTTTTAGCAATTGTATTTATGTATTGTTTGTTGTTGGATACATTCCAAGACCGTTTTTTACCGTCAAAAGAATGCGCAGACGGCCCTACGCCGAGGTAGGGCTTGCCCAACCAATAGCTGCTATTGTGTTTTGAAAAATAGCCTGGTTTTCCAAAACTGCAGACCTCGTAATGGGTAAATCCAGCGTTGGCGGTTGCAGTTACTAAGGTTTGAAAATGTTGGGCAGCAACGGCATCGTTCAAAGGGGGGTATTGGGCTGTTTTTATAAAATGCGCTAGGGCTGTTTTCGGTTCTACGGTTAAAGCATAACAAGACAAATGGTTAAGTTTTAGATCAAAGGCGATTTGAAGATTTTTTTCCCAACGTACATTGGACATTTGTGGCATTCCGTACAATAAATCTATTGTGATGTTTTCAAAGTAGGGCGTTGCCATTTCTATACATCGGCGCGCTTCTTTAGAACTGTGTGCACGGTTCATTAGCTGTAAATCTTCATCGAAAAAAGATTGGATTCCGATGCTCAATCTGTTGATGGGGGTGGATGCTAATGCTTGAATTTTCTTAGGGGGTAAATCATCCGGATTGGCTTCCAAAGTGATTTCTGCATCAGGTTTAACATTGTAGGAGTTATCAATGGTGTGAAAAATTGTGTTCAAATCTTCCAAGGACAAAAGCGATGGTGTTCCACCCCCAAAATAAATGGATTGCAATGGTGCTGATTTTAATTCTTTTGCTCTAAGTTGAAGTTCTTTGCAAAGCGCCTCGATAAGTTCTTGCTTATGCTTTTGGTTCGTTGAAAAATGAAAATTGCAATAGTGACAGGCCTTTTTACAAAATGGAATATGGAGATAGAGTCCTGCCAAGGTTTGAATTATTTTTTTACTCTATTTTCATTTTGCTTGACAAAAGCACTCCAGCCTTTATAACTTTTCCCCGCGCTGATCTTTCCAGCGTTATAAAAGTGACAAACAGCCGCGGCAAGTCCATCCGTAGAGTCCAAGTTTTTAGGCAACTCTTTAAGTTGTAAAAGACTCTGTAACATTTTGGCCACTTGTTCTTTACTGGCATTGCCATTACCAGTGATGGCCATCTTAATTTTTTTGGGAGAATATTCAGTAATTGGAATTTCTCTGGATAATCCCGCTGCCATGGCCACCCCTTGAGCCCGGCCTAACTTTAGCATACTTTGTACATTTTTTCCAAAAAAAGGCGCTTCAATGGCAATTTCATCAGGATTGTAAGTGTCTATGAGTTCAACAGTGCGTTCAAAAATTAATTTCAACTTTAAATAATGATCACTGTATTTTTTGAGTTGCAATTCATTCAACTGTAAAAACGACATGGATTTGCCTTTGACTTTAATCAATCCGAAACCCATAATGGTGGTTCCGGGGTCAATGCCTAAAATGATTTTTTCAGTCACCATTAATTTGCATTTAAAATGATGGGCAATTGGAAGACTGCTTGTACGTGCTGGCTTCTTTTTATGGCAGGGTAGAGAACGGGAAGTGCTGAAAAGCTTTTGGTTAAAGCATCCTTAAAACGCGCAGATGTCTCGTCTGAAATATGGCTACCTTTTAAGTTTTTAACAGACAAGCCTCCACGCTTTGAAACCAACAGGTCTAAGATCAAAGTATCTTTCAATGGTACTGAAATCATAGATTCATTGGATTTTAAAACTTCAAAAATATGGGTGGTTAAAACCGTCTCGAAACAAACTTTATTGGCTTCAAAGTCTATACCATCTTCACAAGATTCAAAACTGGGGTATTGGTCCAGTGCGTTCCAATTGAAGGCTTGTAATTCTTCCTCTAAAAGCTTTTCCGAGTCGAGCTTCTTTTTTTCAAAGTAATGACAAGAACAACAGAAAATTAAAAATAAAATTGGTGCGTAACGCATGGTTCTTTATAAAACCTAAAATTACGCTTTTAATTTTAACTTTAAAAACATGAAGTAATTGAGTTCACTCTGTGTTTAACTGGATTTTAAATTTGGAGCCCCTGACATAATTTCTGCATTGGCATAGGCCTCAAATTGCTTGAAATTATCGATAAAAGACTGGGATAATTTATAAGCAGTTTTATAAAAGCCCGTATCGTTTTTCCATGTTTTTCTAGGGCTTAAAAGCGCTGTTGGTACATTGGGACAAACTCGGGGCTGTAAAACCCCAAAAACCGAGTGGATGTGGTAATTGTTTTCGTTAGCCGCCTCTAGTGAACCGTCCAAAGCCGCTGAGATCATAGCGCGCGTATATTTAAGATCCATGCGTTTCCCAATACCGTAAGGCCCCCCAGTCCATCCTGTATTGACCAGCCAAAAAGTGGCGCCGTTGGCTTTCATTTTTGCAGTGAGCATTTCTGCATATTTCGTAGGATGCAACGGCATAAAAGGTGCCCCAAAGCAAGCAGAAAAAATAGGCTTTGGCTCATTGACACCGGCTTCAGTACCGGCTACCTTGGCGGTATATCCAGAAATAAAATGGTAGGCTGCTTGGGCGGGTGTAAGTTTTGAAATCGGAGGCAAAACGCCAAAAGCATCGGCGGTGAGAAAGAAAATATTTTTTGGGTTGCTGCCAATTGAACCAGACTGTATATTTTTAATGTGATGAATGGGGTAGCTGACGCGCGTGTTTGGAGTGATGCTTTTATTTGAAAAATCGACCACGCCCTTAGCATTCATAACAACATTTTCTAAAATCGCGCCTTTTTTGATAGCCTTGTAAATATCGGGTTCTTGTGCTTTTGAAAGATTGATGACCTTGGCATAACACCCACCCTCAAAATTGAATATTGTATTTTCTGAGGTCCATCCGTGTTCATCATCGCCTATTAACTTGCGCTTCGGATTTGTAGATAAGGTTGTTTTTCCAGTGCCCGACAAACCAAAAAATATAGCCGTCGTACCGTCTTGTCCTACATTGGCACTGCAATGCATGGGCAAAGTGTTTTTGTAAGTTGGAAGGATAAAATTAAGGGCGGAGAAGATGCCTTTTTTAATTTCTCCGGTATAACCTGTGCCACCAATGAGGGCTATTTTTTTTGAAAAATTTAAAATTGCAAAATTGTGTTGACGGGTCGCATCTTCTTCTGGATTGGCCCTAAAACCTGGCGCATTGATGACCGTCCATTCTGGTAAAAAGTCTTCTAACTCAGAGGCCTCTGGTCTCAAGAACATATTATAAGCAAAGTAATTGCTCCATGGGTGTTCATTGATCACACGTATGTTGACACGGTAATTAGGGTCGGTGCAAACATAACTGTCACGTACATAAAGTTCCTTGTTACTTAGATATGCCGTTACTTTGTCATACAAATGGTCAAAATCGTTTGGAGAAAAAGGAATGTTAATCTCCCCCCACCAGACGCGGTCTTTAGTAATGGTATCTTTGACAATAAAACGGTCTTTTGGTGAACGGCCAGTAAACTCCCCCGTGCGAATGGCAAGGGCACCGGAAGCAGTTTCAATCCCTTGACAAAGCGCAATGGTTTTATCGTGAAGCGCTGCCGCTGAAAGTTGGTAATTAATTGATTTAGATGTGATTCCGTAGTTGACTAACGAAATCGTTTTCGTAAGGGGCTGGATATATTGCATAAAAACAAAATTATGTACAAAACGCAAAGGTAAATATTCTTTTAAAAACAGCTGTATTTAAGCTTAATTTTTATGCTTAATAAGTCCGTAAAGAAGAGCCCCCCAAGCACTAATCAGAAATAACCCTCCTATGGGGGTGATGGGGCCAAGAAACGTAAAATCAATGGAAGTTAAGGCATTGGTGGCCAACAAATAAATAGACACAGAGAACAGAAAAATACCGGCCAGGGTCAAGCTAAAAATATATTTTTTTTGTAGGGCACTCAAATGTGAGTTAAGGCCTATAAAAAAAAGAAAAAACGCATGGTACATCTGGTAACGAACCCCTGTTTGAAAACTTTCCAGGGCCGAATCAGTCAGTACCGAGCGCAAACCATGGGCAGCAAAAGCGCCTAAAACAACCCCCAATAAACCTAGCAATGTGGCGGCAATAAAGATTTTTTTTTGCATTTTATTCATTTAGAAATTCAATTCATTAACTTAGAGGCAAAAGTAAGAATTGAAACAATAAGATGCGAACTATTTTGATGATTGGTGCCGGAAAATCCACGGCTTCCCTAGTAAAATACTTGCTTGATAAATCCAAGGCTGAAAATCTTCAAATTCGGCTTGCAGACAAAAATAAAACCGCCGCTGTAAAACTCATTGATGGTCACCCCAATGGCTGTGCCCTAGAATTTGATGTTTTTGATGCTAATCAACGAGCAAATGAAATCCAAAAAGCAGACATTGTGGTTTCCATGCTTCCCGCACGCTTTCATGTCGAAGTGGCAAAGGATTGTTTGAGATTTGAAAAAAATATGGTCACGGCCTCCTATGTCAGTGATGAAATGCAGGCCCTTCACGAAGCCGTGGAAGCAAAAGGACTTTTATTTCTTAATGAAATGGGGGTTGACCCTGGCATTGACCACATGAGTGCCATGCAGGTCATAGACCGTATAAAATCCAAAGGTGGTAAAATGATCCTTTTTGAATCATTTACCGGAGGATTGGTGGCGCCAGAGAGTGATGACAATTTATGGCAGTATAAATTTACTTGGAACCCAAGAAATGTAGTTACAGCCGGTCAAGGTGGCGCAGCAAAATTTATTCAAGAGGGGAAGTTTAAATATATCCCATACAACCGATTGTTTAGAAGAACTGAGTTTTTAGAGGTAGACGGTTATGGGCGTTTTGAAGCCTATGCCAATAGAAATTCCCTAAAGTATCAAAGCATATACGGACTTGATAATGTACAGACGCTGTACCGCGGCACCATTCGTCGCGTGGGCTTTAGCAAAGCCTGGCAGATTTTTGTAGCATTGGGGATGACTGATGACAGTTATGTAATTGAGGACAGCGAGGCCATGAGTTATAGAGATTTTATAAATTCATTTCTGCCATACAGTCCCTCCGATTCTGTAGAACTCAAACTGAGACATCAGTTAAAAATTGACCAAGATGACATCCTGTGGGACAAGCTTATGGAACTGGATCTCTTCAATGCTCAGAAAAAAGTGGGCCTTAAAAATGCGACCCCTGCACAAATTTTACAAAAGATCTTGATGGACAGTTGGAGTTTAAAGCAAGCTGACAAGGATATGATAGTAATGTACCACAAATTTGGATACGAATTATCAGGAAAAAAACACCAAATAGATGCCACAATGGTGTGTATTGGAGAAAATCAAACCTATACTGCAATGGCTAAAACGGTTGGATTGCCTGTCGCAATTGCGACATTAATGGTTCTTAATAACGAAATAAAACTAAAAGGGGTTAAAATTCCTATTGAAAATTCAATATATAAACCAATTTTAAAAGAATTAGAGGCTTTTGGAATTACTTTTAATGAAAAAGACGTAAATTACTTAGGATATAATAGTCTAAATACGTGATTTAATTACAAGTTGTAATTTTTTTAACTAAAAATTACTAATTTTACACAAAATACATTAAAATGTCAACTATAT
>CAJWDI010000079.1:0-8489 GCA_913031185.1 uncultured Flavobacteriaceae bacterium
CCGTCGACCGGGCACCAATCCAAAGCAAATCGATGTCGTGCTCCAAAGCCAATTCAACATGGGCTCTGTTGGCTACTTCTGTTGCTGTTTTTAAACCGGTTTCGGCCTTGACTTTTTGAAGCCATTTGAGCCCCAAAGCACCGACCCCCTCAAAATTGCCTGGTCGGGTTCGCGGCTTCCAAATACCTGCACGATAATAATTGACATCAGAATCTTTTAATTCATGTGCGATTTTTAATACCTGTGCTTCGGTTTCTGCACTACACGGTCCTGCAATAACCAGTGGATGCTTCAGTTGCATATCGTCTAACCATGTTTTTAATTGTTTGCTGTTCTTCATTGTTTATTGGTTTTTAAGAAATTCCTTTTAAAATTGTTTTTATATAATTCGTATTTTCCATTTCTATACGAATGGCTTCGAAATCATCAGATTCCATTAAGGCTTTAAAATGATTTAAATTTTGAATGTACTCGTCCAAGGTTTCGATGACATTGGCTTTGTTTTGCTCTAAAATAGGAGTCCACATTTCTGGCGAGCTTTTGGCCAATCTTACAGTCGATTCAAAACCACTGCCAGCCATATCAAAAATATTACGCTCGTTTTTTTCTTTATCAATAACGGTTTTTCCTAACATAAAGGAACTGATGTGAGACAAGTGGGAGACATAGGCAATGTGCTTATCGTGTGCCTTGGAGTTCATATAACGTATGTTCATCCCCATGGCTTCAAAAATTTTAAGAACGGGTTTTGACAGCTCTGGATTCGTTTTTTCAATGTCGCAAATAATATTGGTTTTGTTGTTGAACAAGCTCAAGTGGGCGGCAGAGGGACCCGAAAACTCAGTTCCAGCAATGGGGTGGTTGGCTAAAAATTGAGCGCGTTTTGGGTGGCCATCAACGGCCTCACAAATGGAGGATTTGGTCGATCCCATATCCATGACCAAAGCTTTTGGAGACAGTCTGTCTAAAACAGTGGGCAATAATTTTAAAGCGGCATTTACAGGGACGGCAAGCACGACCAAATCGGATTGACTAACAGATTCTAGGTCTCCTTTTTCGTCAATTAAACCTAAATTAATGGCTTCTGTGATGTGGGTGTCATTCTGATCAATTCCTTGAATTAATGCGTCCTTGTAAAGTGCCCTAAGATTCAATGCGAAACTGCCACCAATAAGCCCAATTCCTATGATACTGATGTTCTTCATTTGGTACGTATTATAGCTTCATTAATTACATTTTCATCGGCACACAATGAAAAACGAACATAACCTTTTCCATTGGAACCGAAAATTGTTCCTGGGGCAATAAAAATATGTTTTTCAAGCAGTAAATTGTCTATGAATTCTTCTGAATCTAAATCATTTGGTAATTTAGCCCATACAAACATCCCTGTGGTATTTTTATCATATGTACAGCCCAGCTGAGAGGCCAATTTCCAAACCAAATCCCGGCGCTTTTTATAGGTTGTGTTTAAATTATCAAACCAATCTTTGGATGTGTTTAATGCTTCAATCGCGCCTTTTTGAACACCATAGAACATGCCTGAATCCATGTTGCTTTTGACCTTTAAAACATTTTGAATATGACGGGCTGCGCCAGAAAGCATTCCTACGCGCCAGCCAGCCATATTATAACTTTTACTCAAAGAATTAAGCTCCAAGCAGCATGCTTTGGCGCCTTTGTAATTAAAAATACTTTGGGGATTGTCGTTCAAAATAAAACTGTAAGGGTTGTCATTGATCAATAGGATCTCATGCCTGGTGGCAAATTGAATTAAGGCTTCCAAACGGTTGGTATTGCCGAGGGTTCCAGTGGGCATGTGTGGATAATTAATCCACATAAGTTTCACATTGGACAGATCCAAAGCTTCTAGTTTTGCAATATTGGGTTGCCATTGACTCTCGGTATTTAAATCATAAAATATCGTTTTTGCACCCATCAACTTAGCAACTGCACTATAAGTTGGGTAGCCAGGGTTTGGTATCAAAACGGCATCTCCCTCGTTAAGATAGGCCATTGAAATGTGCATAATTCCTTCTTTGCTCCCCATTAGTGGTAGTATTTCATTTTCCGGGTTTAAAGAAATAGCGTAGTTGTTTTTGTAAAAATTAGAGATGGCATTTCTGAGTTCGGGCAGGCCTTGGTAGCTCTGGTATTTATGTGCATTGGGATCCATCAGGCTGCTTTTGAGGGCCTCAACAACACTAGGCTTCGGGGGTAAATCGGGGCTTCCAATCCCAAGGTTAATAACCGGAGCACCTTCAGAAATAAGTGCACGAACAACCTTTAATTTCTTTGAAAAATAATATTCCTCAACAGTGTGTAATCGCTTTGCAACTGCCGTCATTTTTTTGCGTTTTTATAGTTTCCAAGGACCTTAAATTCTTCGGCCATGATGCCCATTAAGGCCTTTGCCTTTTCATAATTTTCTTCATTATCGAAAGTGACATCAACAAAAAATGCATATTTCCAAGGGGTCTCAATTTTAGGAAGGGATTGAATCTTGGTTAGGTTTAAATTACAATCGCTCATGACATTTAGCATCGCAGCCAAGCTGCCACGTTTGTGGTCTAACAAAAACTTCAAAGAGGCTTTGTTAATAGTTGAAGTTGGATGAGGCTGCCGTTCTAAAATCACAAACCGTGTTTCATTACTTTTAATGGTTTGTATGTTATTCGCTAAAATTTCAAGTTTAAAAATTTTGGCTGCCGCTGAACTTGCAATGGCAGCGACCCCTTTCAATTGGTGTTTGTTAATTCTTTCTGCCACCTCAGCCGTATCGCTGTCTTCAACCAATTTAATGTGAGAATATTGATCAAAAAAGGCTTGGCATTGCAAAAGAGCCATAGGATGGGAACAGACTTCCTTGATGTCGGCGATGCTTTGTCCAGGAAGTGCCATTAAATTATGTTGTACATCCAGATAATATTCGCCAGTAATGTGTAAGGCATTGTTGTCTATCAAAGCATAATTTGGTATGATGGAGCCCGCAATGGAGTTTTCAAGAGCCATTACAGCGGCCTCTACTTTTTTCTCAGTGAGAGCGTTAACGACTTCTTTAAATGTGAGAAAGGGTTCTATTTCAACTGCAGTTGCAAAATAATTTTGCGTAACCAAGTGATGAAATGATCCTTTTATTCCTTGTATAGCGACTTTTTTTATCATAAAAAAAAATCTCGATGTTTACATCGAGACTCCAGTTGAAATTTACAGTTTTAAATTACACGTGCTAGGCCTCGATTCTTTTGTTAAAAAAGAAGTAATACCAGTTATAAAATGTATAATTTAATTTAATCATGCCTTTTAAATAAATGCGCTGCTAAAGTAAATATTTTTTTTTCAAATTAAAATTTAATTTCTTTTTTTATGGACTAAGCATCAAAAATTTAAGATTCTTTAATAAAAAAGAGATTCAATTCGATAAAGTGTGTGTTTTAGTTCATTTTTTAGGGAATTTATCATGATACGATAAAATAAAAGCTAAATTATTGATGATTATACTTTTTATCAATCTAAAAACAACAATTGGCCTGTATAAAACTGCTCAATATCCACAACGACTGGGGTCTGGGTACTAATAACGTCTCCTATGCCTCTAATCTCGCCTGTTAAAGATTGTTGCGGATTTACTTCCATATTGTGACTGCTTCTATGAAATATTTGAACATGCTGTGCTATCAAATCCGTTCCCTTAAATTCACAAACCCCTCCATAAAACTTAACAGACAATGTATCGGTGGATCCATGAATTTTAAATACGGACAAACTGTTTGCTATAATAGAAAGTGTTTGTGAATTGACATTCAAATTAAAATCTCCAGAACTTATATAATCAGAATTGAAATTTTCAGAAATAAGTTTTAAGTTTTCAAAACTTAAAACCCCTTCTGATGATGTTAGATATTGTGTACTGCTTCTTATTTCACTCAATAAAGGAGTTGTAACAATCATTTTGGTAAGTCCATAGTCCCGAACCAAGTTGCAAGTGTTGTGATCCGTTAATTGAAGTTGAGCATCTAAAACAACGACTTCAATATCATTGATAAGATTGGCGCCCGTTTCAATTTCAACCTTATAATCTATGCCTTGTTTTACAACCAATTCGATGTCCCTATTGACGAGAATTTTTTCAAAGGGTGCTACCGTTAGTTCTTGAAAAACCGTGGCACCTGAGGTTTGAATACAGTTCCAAGCATCTTCTTTATCACATGAAAAAATGATCAGAAAGAAAAGTGTATAAATTATATTTTTCATAGGTCTATTGTAATTCATTTTGATAACTCTGAAAACTTTTACCATTACAAACGTATTCCAACTCCAAACTCAATCGCTTCCGCAGAAAAATCATGAGATTTAACAGAAAAAGTTCCAAACCATTGATCCTTAAAATAATATTTTAATCCAGCTCTGCTATAAAAGGGACCCTCAAAATCTAAAGGATAATACAAGTAATACCCTAATTGTGAAAAAAGAGATAACTTACTTATAAATAATTCATAGCCCAAAAATCCTCCTAGACGTCTGTAATCTGCATTAGGGTCGGTAGGGGTTTCTGGAAATGCAACGCTACGATAATAGATTTCTTCCTTTAAAGCCTGTGAAAAAGAGGCTTCAACTCCAAGCTGAAAGGCGCTGAAAAAATTGATGCGCTTGTCTGCATAAACTGAAAATGTATAAAAGGGAAATTGAGAGCTTCCCACAGCACTCATCTGACTAAAACCAGAACGAAAAACAAGGTTTATCTTCAAATCCTTTGAAAAAAAGACTTCATCTGTCGCATGTTCAACTCTGTCTTTCATTTCGTACAAATCGTAATTTAAACCAATATTGAATGCCAAGGTGTTTACACTTGTGTTAGGGCCTTTGAAGTTACCATTGGAAGTGTGAATTAAAAGCAATCCAGATTGCATCCCCAAAGGACCAATTACGTTTGGTTTTTTATAATTCATCATTAAATAAGTCGTGGTTAATAACTTCGAGCCAAAGGCAATATTTTTTTTATTGTTAATCCTATCATAAGGATTTGAGGCAAAGGCAACGCCTTGGCCCACACGTAACATTAAACGACGCTTAAAGAAGTAAAAATTAAAATGACCATAAAATCCATAGGTCTTACCAAGAACAGGGTTTTGAAAATCTTGATACATAAAAGATGTACCATAATCTGGGTAATTGTGACGCTTATGCCACTCTTTTTGACCATCCGTACGCTGATTCCAAGCAATAAGGGTTCCCTCTGGACGCCCCTTTATTAAATTGAGTATATCTGGATTGTGAAGGGGTATGTAGCCCTTAAAATAATTGACATCTATGTAACTATTGCCCGTATTTTCTTGAGAAAGACTAAAAAAGAAAGTACCACAAAAAATCCAAAGTAAAAGTCGAACCATTTCAAAAAATTAGGGGATAAAAGTACTCTATTTTTTTAAATCTTGATTGAATCGTTTTGCAATAAAACTTTTTTAATATTACTTAATTTGTTAAGTTTGCAGGAATTACGGAGGACAAATTTGATCTGATTGCAACCTCAATAAAAAAAGCTAAAGCAGTACAAACTACTTCACTAGCCCAGCAATCTTCCTTTTTGTTTTCATAAAATTATTTTATGAGTTATCTATTTACATCCGAAAGTGTATCGGAAGGACATCCTGATAAAGTGGCAGACCAAATTAGCGATGCAATTATCGATCATTTCCTTGCCTTTGACCCACAATCCAAAGTAGCTTGTGAAACTTTGGTCACTACAGGGCAAGTAATATTAGCGGGAGAAGTCAAGTCTAAAACCTATTTAGATGTACAGCAAATTGCAAGAAACACCATTAATAAAATTGGCTACACCAAGGGTGAATATATGTTTGACGGAAATTCTTGTGGGGTCCTTTCAACAATTCACGAACAATCTGAAGACATCAACCGGGGGGTTGATAAAGCCACGCCCGAGGCTCAAGGAGCGGGTGATCAGGGTATTATGTTTGGATATGCCAGTAATGAAACTGAAAATTATATGCCACTGGCATTGGAACTTTCCCACCGTATTTTAAAAGAACTTGCAGCCTTGCGCCGAGAAGACAATGCCATTCGATACCTGCGACCCGACTCCAAGAGTCAAGTGACGATTGAATATAGTAATGACAATGTCCCATTACGAATTGATTCTGTAGTTATTTCTACCCAACATGATCCATTTTTAGGGGATGAAAAAGCCATGTTAAATACCATTGAAAAGGATCTTAAAACCATTTTAATCCCACGTGTTGTTGCAAAACTACCGCAAAGCATTCAAGCGCTTTTCAATGATAACATCAACTACCACATCAACCCAACTGGAAAGTTTGTAATTGGAGGTCCTCACGGAGATACAGGACTTACGGGGCGTAAAATTATTGTCGACACCTATGGCGGAAAAGGGGCGCATGGCGGGGGTGCTTTTTCAGGAAAAGACCCAAGCAAAGTGGACCGTTCTGCAGCCTATGCGATGCGTTACATTGCAAAAAACATGGTTGCTGCTGGTGTTTGTGATGAAATATTAGTTCAAGTGAGTTACGCCATTGGTGTAGCCGAGCCTATGGGGGTGTATGTAAACACATATGGCACAGCCCATGTCAATTTAATTGATGGGGATATTGCTAAAAAAATCACTGAACTCATTGACTTGAGACCAGCCGCTATTGAACATCGGCTGAAGCTTCGGGCTCCAATGTACTTCGAAACGGCAGCCTATGGTCATATGGGAAGAACCAACCGCACCGTTGAAAAAAAGTTTGAACAACCCAATGGTAAAAGTAAGACAATGAATGTGGAACTATTTACTTGGGAAAAACTGGACCTCGTTACAGAAATTAAAACCGCATTTAAGTTATAGGGAACACCAATGGTTTAAATTTAAAGCACGTATCGTATTCGAAATGTGATGAATCGTGGTTGAATGAAATACTCTGTAGCACTGACCGATATATTACCTGCACTACTCTGGTTCTGAGAACGCGTATCCAGCAAGTTGGTCGCCTTGAGTTCATATTCAAATTTAGCATCTTCGTCTTTTCGATAAGATAAAGAAGCGTTCCAGAATTCAAATGTATTTATGGTGCCAGTTTCGTCGCTGAAATCATTAAAGGAATAATCCGTTTTAAACGTAAAGGCTTTCAAAAATAAAGCATCCAGCTCAGCCGTTGGGCTTTTGGTAAAGAATTTGGTGGTATTTTGGCCCAAATTGTTGTCTTGAATGGTGTAACGGTAGCTTAAATCCAGGTTAGGCGCTGTTCTAAAATTGGTGCGTAGCTGCGCCCGATAAGTCTGGGAAAATGTTTCGTTTTCTGAACGGCGGCCTTGAACAAATTGATTGAATTTAGAATAATTGAAATTGGCGCGGAGCGTGCCTCTAATTTTCCCAAAAGTGCGCTGAAAGCGGCCATTGGCTGTAATGCTTTCATCCGCAAAAGGAGAGTTAAACGGGGTAGAAACCCGAATGACACTACCCGGTGTAAATATAGATTCTGTACGAATGTTATCTATGCTTTTGTTGTAATTAAGTCGAGCAAAGACATTGGTATAATTAAACATATTAAAACTGTAATAAAATAAGCTAACATTATGCGATAATGCATTTTCTAAGTAGGGATTTCCAGAAAACAACGCATTGTAGTTATTCAATACCAAACCACTCGCGAAATTAGATACGTCTGTAAACTGGTTTTGCATTCGGTAGTTCAAAGTTAATGTTTCACTCTTTTTAAGCTGCATGAGTACGTTTAAATCAGGAAGGAACCTAAAAAAGTTATCTGTTACTTTTTGTCCAAACTGCGTATTAGTTACATTATAGGCATGAGCTGAAACACCTGGCGTAATAGTAAAAATCCCCGTTTTCAATCGGTAATGTAGCCCTAAGTACAGATCGCTAAATTTGTAGTCAATGGCGTTGACATCTGAAGCATTATCAGAACTCAAAGTAGTATCTAAGCGTGAGCCATCGTCTAAGAATTGAAAAATATTGGAATCGAATTTTTGGTGGCTCAAAATCGTTCCTAAAGTAAAATTTAAATTGCTTTTTTTATTGAGAATTCGCCAGTAATCAAGTTTGGCATCTAATTGATTAGATTTGACGCGCTTTTCTTGCGCTAAATTGTAATTGCTTTGGGTTTCGTCTAATCCCAAATTGGCCGCCGTACTATCGTAGTTAAACTTATCTTCTAAAACTGCATTGTAAAAAGGGTCTTCATCTTTGATAACGTGCTGTGCCTCTAATGCAAAGATGTTATTCTCGTCAAGTGTGTAATAATAATTTAGATTTTGACTTAGGTTGAATGGTGTGGCTTCTTCTAGCTGATCAATCGAGCTGTTAATTGAAGAGAAAAATCTTTGATCTTGTTCGGTTTTTGACATTTGTGCGAAAACCTCATATTCCATTTGATTGTTTGCATCGGGTTGGTATTTTGTGGAGAATTTGAGCATCCCTAAATTATTTTCTTGAAAGGTGTTGCTTTCCGTTTCTT
>CAJWDI010000080.1:0-8081 GCA_913031185.1 uncultured Flavobacteriaceae bacterium
GACAACGTTATGCGTTGGTTATTTGGTGAGGATCAAAAGAAAAAAGAGGCATTAATTAAGAAAATATTGAATTAATGCACTTTATCTCCAATGAATTAGACGATTACATTGTTCACCACTCGGAAGAAGAACCTGAGCTACTAAAAGCTTTGACGCGTGAAACCTATCAAAAAGTATTACAACCCCGCATGCTTAGCGGACATTACCAAGGACGTGTTTTAAGCCTACTTTCAAAATTAATTCGCCCAAAAACAATTTTAGAACTGGGAACCTTTACTGGATATTCCGCCCTTTGCTTGGCGGAGGGACTACAAAAGGACGGTGTACTTCATACAATTGATCACAACGAAGAATTGACAACCTTCCAAAGGCGTTATTTTGACCTCTCCCCATTTGGTTCACAAATCCACCAACACACTGGAGATGCCATAGACATCATCCCGAAATTGGACCTTGAATTTGATATGGTTTTTATGGACGCCGATAAAGAAAACTATATTAATTATTTCTATCAAATTATTGATAAATTGAATTCTGGGGGGGTTATTCTCTCAGACAATGTTTTGTGGAGTGGTAAAGTTATTCAACCTCTTGTGGCATCTGATACTTCGACAAAAACCGTTTTGAAATACAACCGGCTTTTAAAAAACGATAAAAGATTAGAGACCGTAATCTTGCCCATTCGTGATGGCCTAACAGTCAGTATCAAAAAATAAAATTATGTTTTCCGACGGATGGCGCCTTCAATGTCATTAATCTCTTTTTTAGCTTTATTTATCTCCTTTGAAATATCTTTAGTGAAATCTGTATCTATCCCTTGATTATCGGCACTGCGCTTGATTTCCCCTTTGATATCATTGGTTGCATTTTTTAGACTGCGCATGCCTTTGCCCATCCCTTTGGCAATATCGGGGATTTTATCGGCACCAAAAATCATAATTACAATAAAGAGTATAAAAACAATTTCTGTACTGCTTATAAAAAGAGGGGTCACTTGTATCATAGCACAAAGATAGAAAGTATTATTTTAATTTTCAGAAGAAATATTTGCCTTAAATCCAATTAGCTTCTCTTCCATAAATTGAAGAATTTCAACATCACTTCTATCCGTACAACGCATTTGAAAATTGTCATCATCCGCACAATAAAAGTAAAATTCTGCTCTGAGGTCTTCGGGAAGATTTTTATATTTGAAAAGCTTGGGCCCCACCACATCTTTAATATGGGTTAAAATATTTTTATCTTTTTCAATTTTATAATTCTGCTGTAATCGCTTGGTGCGGCCTGTAATTTTATTAAGTATTTTCCAGAGATTGGCTTGGGGTGGGATTCCCCAGTAAATATAGCTGCCTGTTGTAGCCTCTACCAATCGGTTTTCAATGAGGGTTTTTCTCGGCCCTGTATATCCTGGAAGTCCAAAGTCATAAAAATCCAATGGGCGTTTGGCATCAGAATTGTCAATATCAGAGCCCAAATCACCAGTTAAAATTTTACCAATGGTAACCTCATCCAAAGCTGTAACAGCATCCTCAAGTTGGACCGCTATTGATTTATTCTCAATCATTTCAAGAGAAACATAAATTGTTTTGGGTATATATTGAACAGATGAAAAATAGAGGGTATCAGAAAGTTTTGCTTGAATTTTAAAAACGCCATTAATATCGCTTGTTGCGTAACGGTAAGAGGTTCTATTGATCACATGGATGCCCTCCAAACTTCCACTTGCTGAGACAGTGCCATAAATTTCATGGGTTTGAGCACAAGTAATTGTTGAAAGAAATAAGACAAGAATAAAAATGGCTTGTTGTACGTGTGAAGACAAGATGATTCGATTAATTTTGTATAAATTTACAAAACTATTGATACCACAACACTATTTTTTGAATGAAAAAACTCCTTATTGCAAGTACGTCCACCGTATACGGCAGTGATTATTTAGATTACATCTCTGAGACCTTGGTAAGATTTTTTAAATCAACTGACACTGTTTTGTTTATTGCTTATGCAAGGCCCAGTGGTATAAGACTTGCGGCTTATACGGAGATTGCACAAAAAGCATTTCATAAAATTGGAAAAAAAGTCATTGGCCTTCACGAATTTAAAAACCCTGAAAAAGCAATTAAAAACGCTAAAGGAATTTTTGTTGGAGGTGGCAATAGTTTTGTGTTACTCAATGAATTATACAAACTAAACTTAATGCAGGCTCTAAAATCTGTTATTATTTCTGGGACACCTTACCTCGGTACCAGCGCTGGCAGTAATCTTTGCGGGCCAAGCATAGGAACCTCTAATGATATGCCCATTGTATACCCTCCAAGCTTTAAGGCTTTGGGTATCATTCCATTTAACATCAACCCACATTACATAGATCCTCAACCAGAGAGCAAACATATGGGGGAAACAAGAGCTATCAGGGTTAAAGAATTTCACCATTACAATTCACAAAGTGTGTTGGGTTTAAGAGAGGGCAGCTACATAGAAATAAAAGGAGACGAAATCACATTGAAAGGAACTCTGAAAGCACGCGTATTTAAAAAAGGCACCCCAGATTATGAAATTGATCCAGGAACAGATTTAAGCAACTTTAAATGATACAAAATCAGCATGTAAGACTGAAATCTTCTTATCTTTGTAAAAGACCAACAATTCGATGAATAAGAAAGTGATATTAATGATTTTGGATGGATGGGGCACTTCACCAGACCCTAAAGTTTCAGCCATTGACCAGGCCCATACCCCTTACATTGACAACTTGTATTCAAAATATGCACACGCCAGCTTAAGAACAGATGGTTTACATGTTGGGCTTCCCGAAGGACAAATGGGAAACAGCGAGGTTGGGCACATGAATCTTGGCGCTGGAAGAATTGTTTATCAAGATTTGGCTAAAATTAATTTAGCTGTTAAAAACAATACATTGGGTTCTGAGGCTGTATTAAAAAAGGCAATTACCTATGCTAAATCCAACAATAAACCAATCCATCTTCTTGGCCTTTTAAGTGACGGCGGGGTACATTCGCACATCGATCATTTGTTCGGTCTAATTGATGTCCTTGAAAAAAATAATATTCATAAAGGGTTTGTTCATGCCTTTACAGATGGAAGAGATGTCGATCCAAAATCAGGCTGCGGCTTTGTTTCAAGTCTTGAAAATAGATTAAAGAATTCAATGGTGAAACTTTCTTCAGTCACAGGACGTTATTATGCCATGGACCGCGATAACAGATGGGAGCGTACCAAACTGGCTTATGACGCATTGGTTCACGGAATTGGAGAACAAGTAACCAATGTAACCGCCGCAATTCAAAATTCTTATGCGAACGGCATCACTGATGAGTTCATAAAGCCCATCATTATTACAGATCGAAATAATGAACCAACTGCCAAAATTAATGAAGGTGATGTGGTCTTATTTTTTAATTTTAGAACGGACAGAGGCCGTCAATTAACAGCCGTACTGAGTCAGAATAATTTCCCAGAATACAAGATGTTTCCTCAAAAGTTACATTATGTGACCATGACCAATTACGATGAAAATTTCAATAATATTGAAGTTATTTTTAACAAAGAAAACATCAGCGATACGCTCGGCGAGGTCTTGGAAGCTTACGGAAAAACCCAACTCCGCATTGCCGAAACAGAAAAATACCCACATGTCACTTTCTTCTTTTCTGGAGGTAGAGAAAAACCATTTAATGGTGAACACCGCATTTTAAAAAACTCTCCAAAAGTGGCCACTTACGATTTGAAACCCGAAATGAGTGCCTTTGAATTAAAAGATGCCCTGATTCCTGTTTTGGAATCTGAAACCATTGATTTTGTTTGTTTAAATTTTGCAAACGGTGATATGGTTGGACATACGGGTGTGATGGCTGCCGCCGTAAAGGCTTGTGAAGCCGTGGACAAATGTGTTTCTGAGGTTGTTGATTGTGCACTTGAGCACAATTATACGACCCTGCTGATCGCAGACCATGGGAACTGTGAAACTATGGTAAATCCCGATGGAAGTCCACATACAGCTCACACCACAAACCCAGTTCCTATTATATTAATTGATCATAGTTTAGATAAAATAAATGATGGTGTTTTGGGCGCTTTGGCACCTACTATACTTAAATTAATGGGAATCGCCCCCCCCTTGGCAATGACACAAAAATCTATGGTTTAAATGCAGTAAAACTTCAAGAATAAATAAAGTCTTTTGATTATCTTTGTAGTCTGATATGAAAATGCTTAATTTAAAGTCTGCAGAAGAGATCGAATGCATTCGCGAAAGTGCTTTAATTGTATCCAAAACTCTGGGTATGCTGGCGGCTGAAGTAAAGCCAGGAATTAGTACATTAAAATTGGATCAATTGGCAGAAAGCTTTATTAGAGACCATGGCGCCATCCCTGGTTTCTTAGGACTTTACGATTTTCCAAATACACTTTGTGTCAGTCCAAACACCCAAGTTGTACATGGTATCCCAAATGATAAGCCACTGGAAAACGGAGATATTATTTCTATCGACTGTGGAGCCCTAAAAAATGAATTTTATGGCGATCACGCCTACACCTTTGCCGTGGGAGAAATTGCAAACGAAACTCAAAAACTCTTGGAAGTGACCAAAGCATCACTTTACGAAGGCATCAAAGCCTTTAAAAAAAATAACCGTGTTGGAGATGTAGGTTATGCCATTCAAAATTATTGCGAATCCTTCGGCTATGGTGTTGTAAGAGAACTTGTGGGTCATGGTTTGGGCCGTGTCATGCACGAAGAACCAGAAATGCCAAATTATGGAAAAAGAGGTCGCGGAAAAAAATTTATTGATGGTATGGTGGTAGCCATTGAACCTATGATTAACATGGGAACACACCGCATCAAACATCATAATGATGGATGGACCATTACAACCAAAGATGGCCTACCTAGTGCGCATTTTGAACACAACGTTGCTTTAGTTGATGGAAAACCTGAACTACTCTCAACTTTTGCCTATATAAACCAAGCTCTTGGAATTGAAACTAATGAAGAAGATGAATTTAGAAATAATAACAAAAAGGAAACAAGCTAAAAATTCTATGAATTCCATTCAATATATACAAACTGAATTAAAATCATTGAGAAATCAAATCAATACACATGTGATGTATGGCCAATTAAGCACAATAGAAGATGTCAAACTATTTATGCAAAATCATGTTTTTGCAGTTTGGGATTTTATGTCTTTATTGAAAGCGCTTCAGTCATCTCTGACAAATACCACTGTCCCATGGACTCCTAGAAGAAATGGGGCTGCAGCCCGTTTTATCAATGAAATCGTCATGGATGAAGAAAGTGATGTCGATGAAAATGGTGAGGTAAAAAGCCATTTTGAAATGTACATCGATTCAATGGATCAGATTCATGCCGATACAGCACCAATTAAAAAATTCACTAATGCGATTCAGAACGGAGTCTCAATTAATACTGCCGCAGCAATGATTGAAATGCACTCCACCATCAAAGCATTTCTAGATTTTACTTTTGGCATCATTGCGGAAGGAAAACCACATTGTATTGCGGCTGCATTTACGTTTGGACGAGAGGATGTAATTCCAGATATGTTTTTAGAGATCATTCAGCAATCAAAAACAAGCCCTGAAGATGAGCGTTATAGCAAGTTGCTCTATTATTTAAATCGACACATTGAATTGGACGGAGACGATCACGGTCCCATCTCATTAAAAATGGTTGAGAATTTATGTGGCGATGACGATACAAAATGGACGGAAACGCTTAAAACTGCAAAATCTGCGCTGCAACACCGCATTGACCTTTGGAGTTTAATTAGTACCACTATTTCAAATTGAAAAAGGACCTCCATCGTCAATTAAATATCTTGAAAACAACTTTCAAATTTATATTGAATTCGTTTCCAAGGCCTTGGCTCATAGCACTGAGTGCTGTTATTCAACCTTTCCTTGTTTTTTGTTATAGAGGAACGCGCTACACAGATCCGATTGACAACCAAAGTTTCCGAAAGCTACTGCCTTATGGTTACAAAAATTCTAGAGAAAATGTCCTCTCCCCTTCCACATTCTCTCTAGAAAGGCACCGGCTTTTGTGGTTGTTCTTAAAGACCAATACCAACTTCTTCACCAATGAAAAAAAAGTACTTCATTTCGCCCCTGAGCAGGCTTTTTACGAGCGTTTCAAAAAGATGAAAAACCTAGACTACACAACTACAGATTTAAATTCTCCAATCGCAGATATAAAAGCTGATATTTGCCAACTTCCTTTTGCTTCTAACAGCTATGATTTTATTTTATGTAATCATGTTCTGGAGCACATTCCCAATGATTTAGAAGCAATGCAAGAATTGTTTAGAGTTATGACTCCAGGTGGTATGGGTATATTTCAAATTCCATTGGATATGAATCGCAACACTACTTTTGAAGACAACAGTATAACAGAACCAAAACAACGTACCAAAATATTTGGACAGTATGATCACGTTCGCGTTTACGGATTAGATTATTTTAAACGTCTAGAATCTTGTGGTTTTAAAGTCGAAAAAGTAGATTTTACCAAAACACTTTCAAAACAAGAAATTTCAAAATATTGCCTTAGTGAGGGTGAAATAATCCCTGTCGTTTACAAGCCTAATTAACTGGAAAGTTATTCAACGAAAGTATTTCGAACTCCTTATTGTTGTTTTCAAAAATGATACAGGCTTTTAATTCTGGGTGCGATAATAAAAACGCCTTAACCATTTCAACTCCCATAGCCTGAAAGGCAGTAGCATAGCCATCTGCCATCATACAATTCTCGGCTATCACTGAGACACTTAAAATATTAGTTCTGGTTGGATAACCTGTTTTGGTATTGATAATGTGCGCATAGCGATTGCCATTTTCATCCCATTTAAACTTGCGGTATGTACCAGTTGTAGCCATTGCACTATTTTTAAGTACAAACACCTTGTCATAGCTTTGTGTGCCATCAAAATTAGGGTTTTCAATTCCTACGGTCCAACCACTTTGTTTTTCAATATTGATGCCTTTAGTTCGGAGTTCTCCCCCAATATTAATCATGTAGTTGTCACTGGCTTTTGAGTCTAAAAATGCAGCTACTAAATCCACTGCATACCCTTTTGCAATCGCATTGAAGTCGATATAAGGCTTGGGGTCTAACTTGATTAATATATTATTATTTAATCTAAGTTTATCAAAACCGACATATTGCATGAGGCTATCAATTTTAAGACTATCAAGTTTTGTTTTATATTCTTCTGAACCAAAATTCCATGCATTGACCAGCTTCCCTATGGTCGGATCAAAGACACCATTAGTCTGGTTGTAAATTTCTTTTGCCGCTTTAAACACATCTACAAAATAATTGTCAACAATATCCAACTCGTGCTGGTTTACTTTAGAGATATCAGAATCCGATTGGTAATTAGACATCGATTGGTTGACTGCCGCAAAGATACTGTCCAATGCCTTTTGATAGTTATCATTCCCTTCGGTCGCATAGGTGACTTCGTAAAATGTGCCAAAAATTGGTCCCTTTAATTTGGTGTTTGTTAATTCGTTATTGCAGGACACAAGCACAAGCAATAAAGTTGTGAAATAATACCTTTTCATCTAATTATAATTTGTTTCTATGACTTGTATACCATTGTATTCAATAAGGTAATCTTCATTGAGATAAATGGGCAGTTCATCGCCTTCGGGATTCCCAATTCCTACACCTGCATACAAAACTTTTGCCTCTTTTTCTGAGGCATGCTTTTTAAAGGTTTCCATCCAAACCACATCGTAATTGTTGGGATTTTGTGGCAGTTTGACCACGCGTACAATTACAAAAAAATATTGACTGTTTTTATCAATACACACAAATTGGGGATGTTTTTTAAGTTTGCTATTTATGGCAACAAATTCAAAACCACGAGACTCTAAATCTTTTCCAACATGGTTCATCGCCAAGTTGTGCATCTCTTGTTTGGAAAGTGGTTTGCGCATGCTACAAAAATACAAAAAGCCCAACATTAGGTCGGGCTTGATACGTTAATTGAATGGTAATTTTAGCCTCCAAAGTCATCAAAACGGATGTGCTC
>CAJWDI010000081.1:0-7885 GCA_913031185.1 uncultured Flavobacteriaceae bacterium
ATTGAGGCATTTACAGTAGGGGATGACCGTGAGGTCGATCTCCATATTGCACCTTACGATTTGAAAGCATCTTTGGCACATGCCAAAATGCTGGCACATGTCGGTATTTTGGAATCAGATGAATTCCTGCAAATAGAACAGGCAATTCAAGACTTAGAAAAAGCTGTTGAATCAGGTACATTTGAAATTGAAGATACATTTGAGGATGTACATTCAAAAATCGAATTTGAATTGACAAAGCGTTTGGGAACAGCCGGTAAAAAGATTCATACGGCCCGTTCAAGAAACGACCAGGTTTTAGTGGCCTTACAGTTATATTACAAAGATAACTTAAGCGCCATCCTATCTCAAATCAAAACTGTATTTGACACTTTAATGTCTTTGGCTGAAAAGCATCAACTAGAACTCTTACCAGGGTACACACATTTGCAAGTGGCTATGCCTTCCTCTTTTGGACTTTGGTTTTCTGCTTATGCAGAAGCCTTGATTGACGATGTTATAATATTGCAATCTACTCAGAAGATTGTTGACCAAAACCCATTGGGATCAGCAGCAGGCTATGGAAGTTCATTTCCAATTGATAGAGAAATGACAACATCACTTTTGGATTTTTCAGACCTAAAATACAATGTGGTAGCTGCGCAAATGACTCGTGGTAAAAATGAACAAATTATTGCCTCAAGCTTGGGTCATTTGGCGTTTACACTTTCCAAATTCTCGATGGATATTTGTTTGTATATGAGTCAAAATTTTGACTTTATTGGAGTTCCAGAAGATCTAACAACTGGCAGCAGCATCATGCCCCATAAAAAGAATCCCGATGTTTTTGAATTGATTCGTGCCAAATGTAATGGCTTACAGAGTTTGTCTTCCCAAATTCAAATGATTACATCTAATTTACCTAGTGGATACCACCGAGATTTTCAACTTTTAAAACCGCCAATGATTTCAGCATTTGAAACAATTAAAACTGTATTGTCGATTTTTAATTATGGATTGCAAGGGATAAGCGTCAAATCCGTAGATTTAAAGGACGATAAATACAAGTATTTGTTCTCAGTAGACAGCATCAATGCACTGGTTCAAAATGGAGCTACATTTAGAGAAGCTTATCAAATTATTGGAGATCAGATTCAAAACGGAACTTATGCGCCAAAAGCCCGTCAACTGCACACCCATACTGGTGGAATTGATAATTTGGCCTTAGACAAAATAAAAGCCAAGTTTCCAAAAATTAATTAGTCCATTAGGATTAGTCCTCATTTTTTTATTTGTAGGATATTTGGTTATTTTTTTCGTTTTTCTAATACCTCTTCAATGGATTCAAAGTTCAGTTCTTTGGCCTTTAATAAAATTAAATAGTGGTATAATAAATCAGCTGCTTCGTTTTTAAACAAATTGAGGTCATTGTCTTTTGATTCTATGACCAATTCAACAGCTTCTTCACCCACCTTTTGGGCTACTTTATTAATTCCCTTTTTAAATAATTTATAGGTATAAGAATTTTCATCTGCCTCAATAATACGCTTGTTTATGGTGTCTTCTAACGCATAAACAAACCCTTTAGAGGTTTCTTCTTTAAAGCAAGAGGTACTGCCTGTGTGACAGGTTGGACCTACGGGATCGGCTTTGATCAATAGGGTATCGTTGTCACAATCAATTTGCATGTCAATGACCTTTAAAAAGTTGCCCGATTCTTCTCCTTTGGTCCACAATCTTTTTTTACTTCGGCTGTAAAAAGTAACTTTGTTTTCTGCTTCGGTTTTATGGAACGCCTCTTGGTTCATATAACCCAACATCAGTACTTGCAAGCTTGCGTGGTCTTGAATGATAACGGGGATCAAACCTTTTCCTTTTGAAAAATCTATAATCATATTCTTATGGGTATTTGTTGTTTTGTTAAATAAGTCTTTAGTTCCGTGATGGGAATCTCGTTAAAATGAAAAATACTGGCAGCTAATGCCGCTGTTGCGGTAGTTTGTTCAAAAACATTTTTAAAATCTTCTTTTTTACCAGCTCCACCAGACGCAATAACAGGCACATTAACAGCTTTAGAAACCGTTTGGGTGATGTCCAGCGCAAAGCCATTTTTTGTACCGTCATTGTTCATTGAAGTCAACAGAATTTCTCCTGCGCCTAATTTTTCAATTTCTTGCGCCCACTCGACTGTTTTCAAGGCTGTAGGAGTTCTTCCCCCATGGGTAAAAACACGCCATTCTCCACTTTCAAATTTTGTGTCAATAGCAACTACAGTACACTGGCTTCCAAATTCTTTAGAAATATCGCAAATAAGATGCGGCTGGTTTACTGCCGCAGAATTAATGCTTACTTTGTCTGCACCAGCTTTGAGCAATGCTCGGACATCCTCTACGGAATTGATGCCTCCACCCACTGTAAATGGAATGTTAATTTCACGTGCAATCTTATTGACCAAATCAATCCATGTTTTTCTGTACTCAACTGTTGCTGTGATGTCCAAAAAAACCAGTTCATCAGCGCCATGGGCAACATAGGTTTTGGCCAGTTCAATTGGGTCTCCTGCATCCCTTATGTCAATAAAATTAACCCCTTTAACGGTTCGACCATCTTTGATGTCTAAACAGGGTATGATGCGCTTTTTTAACATAATACCTGCAGTTGTTTTAATGTAATTTTACCTTCGTAAATGGCTTTGCCAATAATCGCGCCTTCACAGCCCAATGCTTTGAGTTGAACAAGGTCATCAATATTGGATACACCCCCACTTGCAATCAATTTCACATTGGTTTCATTTATAATTTTTTCATACAATTCATTTGAAGTTCCTTCTAACATACCGTCTTTTGAGATGTCCGTACAAATGACATAGGAAATTCCTTTTTCTTCGTAATTTTTTATAAAACTTATCACGTTTAACGCTGAAGTTTCCAGCCAGCCCGAAGTGGCAATTTTTTGGTCTTTACAGTCCGCTCCCAAAATGATCTTGTCACTCCCATAGTCTTGCAACCATGCATTAAAGATTTCGGGCTGCTTTACAGCGATGCTGCCCCCTGTAATTTGATGTGCACCACTTTCAAATGCAATTCTCAAATCGTCATCGGACTTTAGACCGCCACCAAAGTCTACTTTTAGGTTTGTTTTGGTGCAAATGCTTTCCAATATTTTATAATTGACAATGTGTTGGGATTTTGCCCCATCTAAATCGACTAAATGAAGGTGTTTAATCCCATTGTCTTCAAACGACTTGGCAACTTCTAGGGGATTTAAATTATATACTTTTTTGGTATTGAAATCTCCTTTGGAGAGTCTAACACACTGTCCTTGTATGATGTCTATGGCAGGTATCAATCTCATAGTTGTAAAAAATTTCTAAGAATTTGTGCTCCAACGCCTGCAGATTTTTCTGGGTGAAATTGGGTTGCATAAAAATTATCTTTTTGTAAGGCTGCACTAAAGGGTTTTACATAATTACAAGACGCTACGGTGTCCTTGCATTTTTCAGCATAATAGCTATGCACATAATAGACATTATCTTGCTTTTTTACTTCCTTGAAAAGCGGTCCTTTTAAAGTATTAAAAGAGTTCCATCCCATATGAGGGACTTTATCTTCAGGTGGAAATAATTTCACTTTTGTGTCAAATATGCCCAAGCAGTCTGTATGGCCTTCTTCGCTACTTTCACACATTAATTGAAGGCCTAAGCAAATTCCTAAGAAAGGCTGTGTCACGTCGCTAATCACTTTATCCAATCCTTTTTCCCTCAAATAACGCATTGCTGTACTGGCCTCTCCAACGCCGGGGAATATGACTTTGTCTGCAGTGTTTATGGCCATTTGGTCATCTGTTATTTCACTTTCATAGCCAAGCCTGGTCAATGCATTTTGAACCGATTTAATATTGCCCGCATTGTATTTTATGATCGCAATCATAGAGTTCCTTTTGTACTTGGGATGTTAAAGTTGTTTGTTTTTTTTACGGCCATCTTCAGGGCTTTGGCAAAGGCTTTAAAAATAGCTTCTATTTTGTGGTGTTCGTTGCTTCCTTCCGATTTTATATTGAGATTACATTTTGCAGCATCGCTAAAGGATTTAAAAAAATGCATAAACATTTCTGTAGGCATTTCACCTATCATTTCTCGTTTAAATTCTGCTTCCCAAACCAACCACGGTCGTCCGCCAAAATCAATCGCAATCTGGGCCAAACAATCGTCCATTGGTAATAAGAAACCATAGCGTTCAATTCCCTTTTTATTGCCCAATGCTTTTAAAAATGCAGCTCCCAAACTGATCCCAACATCTTCGATAGTGTGGTGCTCATCAATCTGTAAATCTCCTTTGACACTTACTTCTAAGTTTAAGTTTCCGTGCTTGGCTATTTGTTCTAACATATGGTCAAAAAATCCAATACCAGTATCAAGCTTAGAATGGCCGGATCCATCAAGATTTATGTGGACAGTTATGTCTGTTTCTTTGGTGCAGCGTTTTACAGTCGCTTGTCTTGGAATCGCCTTTAAATAATTGTAGACATCAGACCATTTTTTTGTAGACAAAACGGCTGCTTCATTACTGTCTCCTATAAATATGCCTTGGGCGTTTAAATTATCTGCCAGCATGATATCAGTTGCTCTGTCTCCAATCACAAAGGAGTTGGTTAAGTCGTACTCACCATAGATATAAGCATTCAATAAACCTGTTTTTGGTTTTCGAGTAGGCGCATTATCTTCCGGAAAACTTTTATCAATTAAGACTTTTGAAAATGTGATTCCTTCGTTTTCAAACGCCTCTATGATCTTGTTTTGAGCAGGCCAAAATGTATCTTCAGGAAAGGCCGCTGTTCCTAAGCCGTCTTGATTTGTGACCATAACCAATTCGTAATCTAATTCTGTTGTGATTTTAGATAGCCATTGAAATACTCCAGGGTAAAATGTCAATTTTTCTAAACTGTCTAATTGATAGTCAATTGGAGGTTCAATGACTAATGTTCCATCTCGGTCTATAAATAATACTTTTTTCATGCGTACGTTCTTAAGGCATTTATTAACTTTTCATTTTCTTCTGCAGTACCAATAGAGATTCTTAGGCAATTTGCAATTTGTTTATCTCTGTTTCTGATTATAATTTTTTTCGCGACTAAGTCTTTGTACAATCGGTTGGCATCGGTGACTTCAATTAATAAGAAATTTGCATCAGAAGGGTAAATGGTTTTAATGCGATGAATTGTTTTGAGTTTTGTTATAAGTCTTTCTTTTTCCGTTTTGATTAACGCCAATTTTTCCTTGTAATTTTTGATGTTATCAAGGGCATCAATAGCTGCCTGTTGATTTATTGCACTCACATTATAGGGCGGTTTTACACGATTGTAAATGGCAATGATTTCTTCGCTTGAGTAAGCCGTTCCCAATCTTGCTGCGGCCAACCCCCAAGCTTTGCTAAAAGTTTGCATCACAATTAGGTTGTTGTGGCTTTGTAATAAACCGATTAAAGAATCTCTATTGGCAAAATCAATGTAAGCCTCATCTAGAATTACAATGCCTTCAAATTGATTCAGGATCAATTCTATATCTGCGCTGTAGATTAAATTTCCAGTAGGGTTATTGGGCGAACAAATAAATATCAATTTTATGCTTGAATCGTTGAGGTAGGGGCTGAGTTCATCCATGTTGATTTGAAAATCATTTGCAAGTGGAAGGTTTATCAATTCAATGTTGTTAATGGCAGCAGACACACTGTACATTCCGTAGGTAGGAGAAAAAGTTAATACCTTATCCTCACCAGGGTTGCAAAAAATTCTAAACGCTAAATCTATGACCTCATCAGAACCATTTCCAATAAATATATTTTCTTGAGCAACGCCTTTTAATATCGCTAATTTTTGTTTGAGTTTTCTTTGGTAGGGGTCTGGGTAACGGTTTAGTGTCCCATAGGGATTTTCATTGGCATCTAAAAAAACACCTTCACGTCCTGTATGCGCATCTCTTGCACTAGTGTAGGGGTTTAGCGTCAGTATATTGGGTCTTACGATTTGGTTGATATCAATCATTTTCAATGTCTTTCAGTCTTAGTGTAACCGCATTTTTATGCGCTGTTAATTTTTCGGCCTCTGCCATAATTTCAATTGTTTTACCAAGGTTTTGAATTCCTTGCTTATTAATTTCTTGATAAGTGATTTTTTTTACGAAGCTATCCAAAGAAACCCCACTGTAATTTTTAGCATAGCCATTGGTAGGTAATGTGTGATTGGTGCCACTGGCGTAGTCCCCCGCAGACTCACAACTGTAATTGCCTAAAAATACAGAACCTGCATTTACAACTTCTTCCGCCAATTCATTTGCCTCTTCGGAAGCAATAATTAAATGCTCTGGCGCATATCTGTTGCTGAATTCAATACACTGTTGCATGCTTTCTAAACTTATGGCTTTGCTGTTTTTTAAAGCTTCAATCGCAGTTTTTTTTCTTTCTAATTGTTCCGTTTGTTGAACTACTTCCCTCAAGCAGGCCTCAATTATTTTTTCGCTGTCGCTCAATAAAACCACTTGACTGTCAGTACCGTGTTCTACTTGCGATAGTAAATCCGATGCGACAAAGGCAGGATTACAAGAATCGTCTGCAATCACCAACAATTCACTTGGTCCTGCTGGCATGTCAATTGCCACACCCCTTTGTTGAATGCATTCTTTTGCGTTTGTAACATATTGGTTACCAGGTCCAAAAATTTTATAGACTTGAGGAATGCTTTCTGTTCCACAGGCCATTGCTGCGATGGCTTGGGCACCTCCAACAGCGTATATTTTAGTAATTCCTACAAGTTTTGCGGTGTATAAAATGACTGGATCTATGGTTTTGTTTTTGTTTGGTGGCGTACATAAAACAATCTCTTTGCAACCTGCAATTTGAGCAGGAATGCCAAGCATCAAAATTGTTGAAAATAATGGTGCTGTTCCTCCGGGGATGTAGAGCCCCACTTTTTCAATAGCAACGGACTTTCTCCAACAACGCACTCCTGGCATGGTCTCAACTGTTGCCTCAGAGCGTTGTTGTGCCATGTGAAACGCTTTGATATTATTGTAAGCAATATTTATTGCCGCTTTCAGGGATTGAGGTGTTTGAGCAATTGAATTTTCAATTTCTTTTTCACGCACTTCAAGCTTGCTTAATGTTACACCGTCAAACCTTTGGGTATATTTAAATAGAGCCTCGTCTCCATTGTCGGACACATCTTGGATAATTTCTTCGACTGTTTTACTCAGTTGTAATTGGTTAATTGCGGGGCGTTTTATGAGCTCAGCCCATTTTTTTTGATTGGGATTCTTATAAGTTTTCATATTACCATTTTATCAATTGGTACAATTAAGATGTCTTCTGCGCCAGCTGCTTTAAGTTCGTCGATAACTTCCCAAAACTTAGTTTCGTCAATTACAGTGTGTAAAGAGCTCCAGCCTTCATCTGCCAATGGTAAAATGGTGGGACTTTTTAGGACTGGTAGCAGCTTTGATACCTGCTTTATTTTTTCGTTAGGGACATTGAGTAAAATATATTTGCTGTTTTTAGCTCTCAATACAGCATTAATTCTAAACAACAGTTTGTCCAGAATGGCTTGTTGAGCTTTGCTGAGTTTTAAGGACTTTACCAATACAGCTTCAGATTTTAAAATAACTTGTGTTTCTTTCAAACCATTTCTAAAAAGAGTACTTCCAGAGCTAACAATATCACAAATCCCATCTGCTAATCCTATGTTCGGTGCAATTTCTACAGATCCAGAAATGGGGTGAATCTCTGCACTGATTTTATTTTCACTTAGAAATTTTTGAAGTGTAACGGGGTAGGAGGTTGCAATTTTTTTGCCGTTAAAATACTTTAGACTGTTGTCTTCTAAATCTTTGGGTACTGCCAATGAAACACGACATTTT
>CAJWDI010000082.1:0-7510 GCA_913031185.1 uncultured Flavobacteriaceae bacterium
GAGAATTTGAGCATCCCTAAATTATTTTCTTGAAAGGTGTTGCTTTCCGTTTCTTCATTTGGGATTCCAATACCGGCATCCGTATATTGAATAAAGCGGTTTTGCTGCAATTCATTCCGGCTATTGGAAAAAATAGCAAACCCTCCAAGGTCAAGAGAACTTTTTGGAGACCAACTAAAGTTGGCGGCTCCAAATTTTGTGTTGATGTCCTTAGCACGGTTATTCTGAAGCGTTAAAGCCCCAATGTCATTGCTACCTAAATTCAAATTTGTTCCGCTACTCAGTCCAGGCCTTTTAAAGCCTCCGGTAAAATTATAGTAATCCCGCCTTGTAAATGCAACTTCTCCTAAATTGTTTAAATCGCCAATAAAGTTAATACTATACTCAGGACTGTAATAAAAAAGTTTGGGTTGAATGAGGTATAGCGATTCAACACTTGGATGGACTTCTGGCTCTCCAGCACCCGCTGTAACATTTCCAAACCAAAAATTCTTTTTACCTTCTTTAAGTTTGATGTTAATGGCGATATTATCTTGGTTATTTCTGACCCCACTGAGCTGGCCTACCTCAGCATAATTCTTTAAAACTTGAACCTTATCTACCGCATTGGAAGGAATGTTTTTAGTGGCTAATTTACTGTCTCCGTCAAAAAAATCTTTGCCTTCAACCATGACTTTGGTAACCACTTTGCCTTCTACCTCAACTTGGCCATCGTCGTTGATTTCAACCCCAGGCAAATTCTCTAAAACATCTTCTAACTTGCGTTCTGTTCCTTTGTTAAATGAATCTGCATTATAGGTGAGCGTATCGCCACTAACGGTGACTGGCATTTCGTAAGTCAATTCGACCTCATCTAGGACATTATCTTCTTGCATAACAAAATTTTGAGTAACGTCATCGGAGAACGTTTCTAAAGCCTGACTCAAAGATTTCATACCGATATAACTCACTTGGATGGTATATTGAGAATTCTTTTTTAGATTCAAACGAAAGCGACCCTCCTCATTAGTGATGCCATAAGAATCTAAAGCACTGGTCGATTTATTAATGGCAATCACGTTGGCCAATTCTAAACCATTACCAATGGAATCTTTCACAGATCCCTGGAATTTGACTTGTGAAAAACTCATTCCAAAAACCAGTAATAAAATAGTACTTATATGATACTTCATCAGATAAAAAATTTGATTGTATTGGTGAAATTATTTTTTTCCGCCGCGACCTCGGTACATTTCACGCATTTCTTTCATTTTTTGTTTAACCGTTGCGTTGTAATCTTCTCTGGAAATGACACGCCCTTTTTCCGGTGCCGAAATGGTAATTTTTTGTTCAGGATTCATGACAATTTTTGAACATAAAATAGTGGTTTGATCTGCATTAACTTCTAGAATGAGTCCAGGCAAGCCCCAAAACTCCCCCGGCCCTTGATTAATGGGGATTTGCGGGGTATACCAAGCGGTGACAGTGATGGTTTCAGGCACTTCAATGTCTTCAGTTACTGATTTGGTTTTAGCAGCATCTGTTTTGGAGTCTTCTTGGTCTTTTTTACCGCGATTTTTTCCGCGCATGCTTCTCCAGTCAAATTCGTCCACCTCTTTTACGGCGGTCGCTTTTAGACACAAATACTGTCCAATTTGTTTGGTTTCAGTCCCCATTTTCCATTCTAATTTCTGAAGTGAATCGGTAATCAAAAACTTTCTACCAAAGAACTCTTGGTCTTGAATGAATTGTTGGGTTTTTATGTTTTTATACTGTAGCCCAGAAGAAAAACTACTCCACCAGCCTCTAAAGCCGCTTTGACCGGGGGCTTCTAAGACTTCTTCTTCTTTGAAAATTGAAGCTTGTTTGTCAAACGTTAAAATAAAAGACTTTTCAAACATACCTCGCATGCGATCAGCCATTTGTTTTTTCTGTACTTCAGACATTTTACCATTGCCCCAACCACTCATATCAGGCGTTGTTTTTGAATAATAATAAGCTTTGCCTTGGAAGTCTTGTGCTTGAATCAAGCTACAAGAAAGAATCAATGCGATTGGAATCGCAAGTTTGAATATTTTATTCATTTTTTTTCTTGCTTAAAAGTTGTAAATGTACACATTGTTTAACAATGAGGCGTTAAATTGTTCACAAAGTTAAACGAACTTTTAGTGCTACTAGTATTTGTAGACGAAAGAACTTTTGATTTGTTACAAAAAATAAAACTGTTTTTTGTATTTTTCTAAACAATGAAAAAAATTGTTTTTTGTTTAATATTACTGTATGCCACAGGAGCAATAGCTCAAAAGCCTGTAGAAGTAAGCCTGCTTAAAAAGGAGAAGGTAGACTGGTCAAATTTTATTGGAATTGATCGTTTTAACTCGATATACTACTTAAAAAATGCAGCCCTTGAAAAAAATAGGGACGGAAACTTACAATCCTACAGTAATCTTCAACTTGGTAAAATTGATCAAGTACATGTTTTTAATGCCCTTAAAATTGCAGTGCTTCACAAAAATTTCAATTCCGTGGTTCTGCTAGACAATCGGCTGGCAGAGATTGACATTTTAAATTTTAATAATAGACTTCCTTATCGATTGGTTACAGAAATTGCTTATGCAAACGAAAGTACACTTTGGTTATTTAACGCCCTTACGTTACAATTAGAATTGTTTGATTACAAAGCCAATAAAACAAAGCTGAATACACTGCCATTCAATGGTGAAGTTTTAGCACTTCAAAGTGACTACAATAATGTATATGCGCTAACTGGATCGTCATTTTACCATTACAATTATACGGCTAGTTTGGTATCTAAAACAAGACATGATGGGTTTGAGGATTTTAAATTAGGCGCTGATTTTATTATTTTCAAAAAGGAAAACACCCTTTTTTACAAAGAAAAAAACAACAAAAAAATTAGGGTTTTAAAAATTCCAAAAAAAACAATTAAACAGTTTTTTGTAATGCAGCAAACCTTGTATATTTATGACGGTAAATTGCTTTACCACTACCAACTTTTAAATATATAGATCATGCATATTGCTATTGCTGGAAACATTGGCGCAGGAAAAACAACACTTACACAATTACTTGCCAAGCATTACAAAATAGAAGCTCAGCTGGAAGATGTTGTTGATAATCCATACTTAGACGATTTTTACAACGAGATGGAACGCTGGAGTTTCAACTTACAAGTTTACTTTTTAAACAGCCGTTTCAGACAAGTCGTGCAAATCAGAAAGAGCGGAAAAAATATCATTCAAGACCGTACTATTTATGAGGATGCTAATATTTTTGCACCTAATTTACATGCAATGGGCCTGATGACCAACAGAGATTATGACAACTATTCTGCACTCTTCAAGCTGATGGAAAGTACTGTACAAGCACCAGATCTATTAATTTATTTAAGAAGCTCGATACCAAACCTCGTTAATCAAATTCACAAACGCGGACGGGATTATGAGAACTCTATTTCAATTGACTATTTAAGCCGCTTAAACGAGCGCTATGAAGCATGGATTCATGGCTATGATAAGGGGCGGTTATTGATTATTGATGTTGATCCCTTAGATTTTGTAGAAAACGCAGAAGACCTTGGGCAAATTATTGAAAAGATCGATTCGGAAATCAATGGCTTATTTTAATAAAAACAAACCAAACTTAAAACAAAAAACCCTCTATGAATTATGGAGGGTTTTTTTGGATTAATCCTTAAAGATTAATTTATTTTAATAAGTTCAACTTCAAATATCAAAGTTGCATTAGGTCCAATTATAGGCGCTGATCCTCTTGGGCCATAAGCAAGATTTGAAGGAATGACCAAACGTAATTTTTGACCTACAGACATGAGTTGTAATGCTTCAGTCCAGCCTTTGATCACTTGAGATACTCCAAATGTAGCAGGTGCTCCACGTTCTACGGAACTGTCAAAAACAGTACCGTCAATCAAAGTTCCTGTATAATGTACCGTGACGCTGTCTTCAGCAGTAGGTGAGGCACCAGTACCTTCGTTAAGCACTTCGTATTGAAGTCCACTTTCTGTGGTAACCACCCCATCCTTTTTGGCATTTTCAGCTAAATAATCGATGCCTTCTTGTTCTGAAACCTTGGCTTGCTCAGCGGCTTCTTGCTGTTTTTTGGCTTGCAACTCTCTGAAATAAGTTTGTAAAAACTGTAAGCTCTCTTGTTCAGAAATCTCCAAATCGTTGCCTTGAAATACATCATTAAAAGACTTAGAGATAGCCCTAGTATCTATGGACTCAACCCCTTGAGTTTTAATTCCAGAGGCTAAATTAACTCCCAAGCTATAGCTGAGTTTTTTCGTATCGATATCGGAACCGTTTGAATGGCCACCCAAAATTGGGGCAACAACCAAACCAATCAAACAAGTAAGTTTAATCAATATATTCATGGAGGGTCCAGAAGTATCCTTGAAAGGATCTCCAACGGTATCTCCAGTGACTGCTGCTTTGTGGGCGTCAGAACCTTTATAGGTCATTTCCCCATTTATCTCCACACCAGCTTCAAAAGACTTTTTGGCATTGTCCCAAGCACCACCAGCATTGTTTTGAAATATTGCCCAGAGTACACCAGAAACTGTTACCCCGGCCATATAACCCCCTAGCATTTCGGCAATCGCTAAGTTATCCATTCCAAATAACATTGGAACAAAAGCGATTAATAAAGGAAACCCAATGGTTAAAAGCCCTGGTAAAATCATTTCTTTTAGAGAAGCCTCCGTGGAAATCGCAACACACTTATCGTATTCTGGCTTTCCAGTACCTTCCATTATCCCAGAGATATCTTTAAACTGACGTCTCACTTCTTGTACCATTTTCATGGCTGCTTTCCCAACAGCATTCATCGCTAAAGCAGAAAATACAACAGGAACCATACCCCCAACAAATAACATCGCTAATACAGGAGCTTTAAAAATATTAATTCCGTCTATGCCTGTAAATGTTACATAAGCAGCAAACAAGGCTAGAGATGTTAATGCGGCAGAAGCAATGGCAAACCCTTTTCCAGTAGCGGCTGTGGTATTACCAACAGAGTCTAAAATATCTGTTCTTTCTCTTACTATGGGATCTTGTTCGCTCATTTCTGCTATTCCTCCAGCATTATCAGAAATTGGTCCAAATGCATCAATAGCCAACTGCATTGCTGTTGTCGCCATCATAGCTGAAGCTGAAAGCGCTACACCATAAAATCCTGCGAAGAAATAAGACGCCCAAATGGCACCAGCAAATAATATTACGGAGGGGAAGGTAGAAATCATTCCGGTAGCTAGACCAGCAATGATGTTTGTACCAGCACCAGTACTTGATTGTTGAACAATTTTTAAAATTGGAGATTTACCTAGACCCGTATAATATTCAGTTACGGAAGAGATGACTGCACCTACCACCAAACCTACTAAAGTAGCAAAGAATACACTCATTCTGGAAACTTCTTTTAACCCTTCTCCAAAAAATTCCATGGTCATGGTTTCAGGCAACATGTACATACAAAGTGCATAACAAGAGGCAGCTACCAAAACAATTGAAGTCCAGTTTCCTATGTTTAACGCCCCCATCACCTGATCTTCTTTCGCATCGTTATTTTTGATCTTTACGAGCATTGTGCCAATGATAGAAATGACAATACCCGCTCCAGCAATAGCCATTGGCAATAAAATAGGACCTATACCTCCGAAGGCATCAGAAATATTTCCCCCCATGTCTTTGATGACGTAATTCCCAAGCACCATTGCAGCTAGTACAGTTGCCACATATGAACCAAATAGGTCAGCGCCCATTCCAGCAACATCTCCAACATTATCACCAACATTATCTGCTATTGTAGCAGGATTTCTTGGATCATCTTCTGGAATACCAGCTTCTACTTTTCCTACTAAATCTGCACCAACATCGGCAGCTTTTGTGTAAATACCTCCTCCAACTCGGGCAAATAATGCGATAGATTCAGCACCCAAAGAAAAGCCCGCTAGAGTTTCCAAAACGATGGTCATTTGGTCAACAGAAAAAGCCCCTTCTGATCCACCAATGAAATAGTTATAGAATAAAATAAAGAATCCCGTTAAACCTAAAACGGCTAAACCAGCAACGCCTAGCCCCATGACCGTACCACCACCAAATGAAATTTTTAGGGCTTTAGGAAGGCTGGTTCGTGCAGCCTGGGTTGTTCTGACGTTTGTTTTTGTTGCTATTTTCATTCCAATATTTCCTGCGTAAGCAGAAAAAATTGCCCCAAAGATAAAGGCAATAACTATCAGCCAATGCGTGGTGTCTACTATTATAGAAACCCCGAAGAGAAGTGCACTTACAATCACTACAAAAACAGCTAGAAGTCTATACTCAGCACTTAAGAATGCTAAAGCGCCTTCATAAATGTGATCTGAAATTTCTTTCATTTTTCCATCACCAGCATCTTGTTTCATTACCCATTTTTGCTTGACTACCATAAAGATCAGTCCTAAAAGCGCCAAAGCTATTGGCATGTAAATCATCATTGATTCCATAATTTTATTTTAATTCATTTTTAAAGGCCACAAATGTAGTAAAATGATTCACAATAGAAAAACCTAATTTTTCCATCCAGACCCGTATTATTATTTGTATAATACTTTTTTGACTGCCTTCACAACGTCGCCACTGTTGGGAAACCACTCCTCCAATAGTACAGGAGAATACGGTGCTGGCGTGTCCGCTGTGTTAATTTTAACGACAGGAGCATCTAAATAATCAAAGGCTTTTTCCTGAATTTGGTAGGTGATTTCTGTTGAAACATTTCCAAAGGGCCAAGCCTCTTCTAATATGACCAATCTGTTGGTTTTTTTTACAGATTCTAAAACGGTATTTATATCCAACGGACGCACGGTTCTCAAATCAATAATTTCACAAGAAATACCCTCACTTTCAAGAACGTCTGCTGCTTTATAAGCTTCTTTAATAATCTTTCCGAAGGAAACAATAGTCACATCAGAACCCGCACGTTTGACCTCAGCAACTCCAATAGGTAAGATGTATTCTCCTTCGGGTACTTCGCCTTTATCTCCATACATTTGTTCACTTTCCATAAAAATGACAGGATCGTCATCTCGAATGGCCGCCTTGAGTAGCCCCTTGGCATCATAAGGATTTGAAGGGACAATAACTTTAAGTCCAGGGCAATTGGCAAACCAACTTTCAAAGGCTTGGGAGTGGGTCGCGGCTAACTGGCCAGCTGAAGCGGTTGGGCCTCTAAATACGATTGGACATTTGAACTGACCGCCAGACATTTGTCTAATTTTTGCAGCGTTATTTATGATTTGATCAATCCCTACCAATGAAAAATTAAAGGTCATAAATTCTACAATGGGTCTGTTACCTGTCATGGTTGATCCAACGGCAATCCCCGCAAAACCGAGTTCAGCAATGGGGGTATCAATGACGCGTTTCTCTCCAAACTCATCTAGCATCCCCTTTGAAGCCTTGTAAGCCCCATTGTATTCTGCGACTTCTTCACCCATCAAATAAATGCTTTCATC
>CAJWDI010000083.1:0-6831 GCA_913031185.1 uncultured Flavobacteriaceae bacterium
ATCTGTCAATGGATTTATTTGTAAATAAATAATATAGAACAGAGGTCAATACCAAGAGCGGTACAATGAGCAAAAAAATCATTTTTATTGTAGGGTTTGCCTCACTTCCCATCCCTAAAAATGCCCCTGAATTTTCAACATTCATCAATTGAAGGAGTTCTCCAACGAGCTCTGTGCGAGACCCCGGAACGACCTTTTCTCTTACCAAATATTTACTGTATTGATCCGCTCCAATGTTGAGGCAAATTAGTAATAGGATGTAAATTTGTTTTTTTTGCATGCTTAATTTTCAAAAATTGCGGCAGCGGTATTGACATCCCTGTTGATTTTTCGCACCAGCCCTTGTAATACATTTCCTGGCCCCACTTCCGTAAAACTTTTTGCACCGTCATTGATCATCTGCTCAATAGTTTGAGACCACTTTACAGGTGCTGTCAATTGAGCCATTAAATTAGTTTTTATGGCTGCTGTTTCGGTAACCGCTGCGGCCGTTGTGTTTTGGTAAATTGGACAACTTGGCGTTTTAAAAACTGTATTTTCAATTGCACTGGCAAGTTGTTCTCTTGCTGGCTCCATAAGTGGGGAGTGAAACGCCCCACCAACGGGAAGAACCAAGGCTCTTCTTGCGCCTTTTTCTTTTAAAAGCTCACAAGCCTTGTGAATGGGTTCAATCCCACCCGAAATTACCAATTGCCCTGGGCAATTGTAATTGGCGGCGACCACAACCCCTTCAATATCTTTGCAAACGGCTTCAACAACTTCATTTTCTAAGCCCAGTACAGCCGCCATGGTTCCTTCTGTTAACTCGCAGGCTTTTTGCATGGCTTTCGCACGCTGTGCGACAAGCTTTAACCCACTTTCAAAATCCAAAGCATTACTGGCCACTAGTGCAGAAAACTCTCCGAGAGAATGGCCCGCAACCATGTCTGGATTAAAATCACCTCCCAAACACTTGGCTAAAATAACAGAGTGTATAAAAATAGCTGGCTGTGTAACCTTGGTTTGTTTTAAATCTGCAGCTTCACCTTCAAACATGATTTTAGTGATTTCGAAACCTAAAATAGTATTGGCTTTTTCAAAAAGCGTTCTTGCCTCTTCAGACTGTTCGTATAGGTTCTTGCCCATTCCAGAAAACTGAGCCCCCTGACCCGGGAAAATAAATGCATTCATAAAGTTAAATTTGATGGTTTATTGCTGCTTCTTATGTAGGTTATAAAACTAAAATCACAGGCATGATTTTCATCTTTTGATATGCGTTCTCTTTTAATTTCTTTCCATTGATTTAAATCAATTTCAGGAAAATAAGTGTCACCTTCAAAATTTCCATGGACCCGCGTTAATTCGATTATTGACGCATAGGGTAAGGCTTGTTTGTAAATTTCTCCACCCCCAATGATATAAGGTTGCTCATCATTTTGGACGGCCTCAATGGCTTTTTCAATAGAATTAACAACTACAACTCCTTCTGGGACTGCATAATTCGCTTGACGCGTAATAACAATGTGGGTACGGTTGGGTAATGGTTTTGGAAAGCTTTCAAATGTTTTTCGTCCCATGATCATATGGTGTCCAGAGGTCAATGATTTGAAGCGCTGTAAATCAATACTCAAATCCCATATGAGATCGTTGTCCTTACCTATAACTTGGTTCTCTGATACCGCTACAATTACAGTAAGCGGTGGATGTTTTATTGTTTTCAATAGACTACACATTTTGTGGTGCAAAAATAACACTTTCACATATAATTATACCGCGACTTTGCCTTTAATATGTGGGTGTGGGTCATAATCTAAAAGTGTAAAATCATCAAAAGTAAAATCAAAAATGTTTTTTATTTCTGGATTGAGAATCATCTTGGGCAAGGGTTTAGGGGGCCTTGAGCGCTGCAGCTCTAATTGTTCCACATGGTTGTTGTAAATATGAGCGTCTCCAAAAGTATGTATAAACTCTCCTGCCTCATAGCCACAGACTTGGGCCATCATCATTGTAAATAAGGCGTATGATGCTATGTTAAAAGGTACCCCCAAGAAAATATCTGCACTGCGTTGGTACAATTGACAAGATAACTTTCCTTCGTGAACATAAAATTGAAAAAAAGCATGACAGGGTGGTAAAGCTGCTTTTCCGTTGGCTACGTTTTCTGAAAATGATTTAGATGTATCTGGAAGTACAGAAGGATTCCATGCAGAAACAAGCATTCTGCGGCTATTAGGGTTATTTTTCAAGGCTTGAATCACCAATTTTATTTGATCTATTTCGTCGCTGTTCCAATTGCGCCATTGGTGGCCATAAACAGGGCCTAAATCCCCATTTTCATCCGCCCATTCATTCCAAATACGAACGCCATTTTCTGTGAGATAGTCAATATTTGTATCGCCCTTAAGGAACCAAAGCAATTCGTAAACAATAGATTTTAAGTGAAGTTTTTTTGTTGTAACCATTGGAAAGCCTTCGCTTAAATCAAATCGCATCTGATAACCAAATACGCTTTTTGTCCCAGTTCCTGTGCGGTCACCTTTTTCGTTTCCATGTTCCAAAACATGCCCGACTAAATCAAGATATTGCTTCATAAAAATGAATTATTTATAACGACTTAAAAATAATTAATACCCCCATTAATAGGAAGCGAAGCACCTTAATAATTTGAAAAGTTATCAACGAATTTTTAGCCGATGATGCTGCCCGCAATGGTCGCAGAAAGAAGCGAAGCAATGGTGCCCCCAATGAGCGCTTTAATCCCCAATTCAGAAAGGGTTTTTCTTTGCCCCGGTGCCAAGGAACCAATACCACCAATTTGAATGCCAATGGAAGCAAAATTAGCAAACCCACACAGCATATAGGTTGCCATAATGATAGATTTTTGATACTTCAAATGGATGGGATTTGTAATGTCTTTTAGATCTGCCAACTGAATGTATCCAATGAACTCGCTTGCTGCAAGTTTTATTCCTAAAAGCTGACCCATAAGTGCCATATCCTCTTTTGCAACCCCTATCAACCACATCAACGGGGCAAAAGTGTACCCAAGTATAAATTCAAGCGATAAGCCATCATAGGTTGTATTGGATGCGATAAGTTCATTCAGTGTGCTAAACTTCCAATTTATATTTAAGTTGTCTATGACGATTCCATCAAAATTTGCGATTCCGCCAAGAATTCCATTAAACATAGCGATGAAAGCCACAAACACCAACAGCATCGCGCCCACATTAATCGCAAGCTTTAAGCCTTCCGTTGTTCCATTGGCAATGGCCTCCAAAATATTTGAACCAATTTTTTCTTTTGAAACGGATATATCGGTATTAATCTCCTCAGTTTGTGGAAAGAGGATTTTAGAAATAACAATAGCTCCAGGTGCTGCCATCACAGAAGCTGCCAATAGGTGTTTGGCATAAAAAAGCTGTGATGCCGTGTCATCGCCACCAAGAAATCCAATATATGCGGCCAATACTGCACCAGCAACGGTCGCCATGCCACCCATCATCACCAATAAGATTTCAGACCTATTCATCTTTTCTAAATAGGGTTTTATTAAGAGTGGTGCTTCCGTTTGCCCCAAGAAAATATTTCCAGCTACACTCAAACTTTCCGCCCCTGAAATTTGCAGGACCCTGCTGAGCAGCCAGCCCATACCTTTGACAATTTTTTGAATGATTCCGAGGTAAAAAAGCACTGAAGTCAGCGCCGAAAAGAATATAATTGTAGGGAGCACTTGAAAGGCAAAAATATACCCAAATGATTCTATATTTAGCATATCTCCAAATAAAAATTGGCTGCCGGCTTGTGTAAATTTCAAGATAGCAATGAAGCCTTGTCCTACATATTCAAAGCCTCTCATTATGAAGGGAACTTTTAAGACGCCAATTGCAATAATAAGTTGAAAGCCCAAACCAATTCCTACGGTTTTCCATTTGATGGCTTTTCTATTGTTACTCAGTAAAAATGAAATGCTAATAAGCACAAGCATTCCAAGCAGCCCTCGAAAGAAGCTCTCTATGCTAAAACCTTGACTTTGAATGATTTCGGTGGAAACCTTTTGGGCAAAAGTTGTTTGAGTTGTAAAAAGCACAAATAAAGCTAAATATGATTTCATATAAATATTGGTTAATGCATTAGCGCTTGGAAATTTCATCTCGTATTTTCGCAGCTACTTCGTAATCTTCGTCTTGTACTGCCTTTTTTAAAAGGTCTTTTAAATCCGAAAGCGACAAGTTTTTAAAAGTCTGATCTGAGACAGCCTCTATTTCTTCTTGCTTTTCAACAATTTCGTTTTCAAAAACAAAACTATCATCTGTTTTTTCTCCATCTTTTTCAGGATTTATTTTTAAAATTACGCCTGCTTTTTCTAAGATGTTTTTGTATGTAAATATGGGTGCAGAAAAACGCAATGCGAGTGCTATGGCATCACTAGTTCGCGCATCAATAATTTCTTCTATACCATCTCTTTCACAAATTAAAGAAGCATAAAACACACCATCTACAAGCTTGTGAATAACGACTTGTTTGACAGTAATATCATAACGGTCAGAAAAATTTTTAAATAAATCGTGGGTGAGTGGTCGTGGAGGGCGAATGTCTTTCTCTAATGCAATTGCGATAGATTGGGCTTCAAAAGCGCCAATGACGATGGGCAGTTTTCGCTCGCCATTTTCTTCGCTTAAGATAAGTGCATAGGCGCCGCTCTGTGTTTGGCTATAGGAAATTCCTTTTATATTTAGTCGAATTAAACTCATCGTTTGTACCAACAAATAACAATTTTAATTCCTAAAATACCAAACTTCTATGCCATTTATTTTATAGCTCAAGCATTTTGAGCTTTAAAAGCCTTTAATTTTTCTATCAACTTGGGAACAACTTCGAATGCATCTCCAACAATTCCATAATCAGCTGCCTTAAAAAAGGGCGCCTCTGGATCGGTGTTGATGACCACTTTTACTTTAGATGAACTGACCCCTGCAAGGTGTTGAATAGCACCGGATATACCAATGGCGATATAGAGGTTGCTCGCTACGGGTTTACCAGTTTGACCCACATGTTCGCTATGAGGTCTCCAGCCAAGATCTGAAACAGGCTTAGAACAAGCCGTCGCAGCGCCCAATACCGTGGCTAAATCTTCAACTAAATTCCAGTTTTCGGGACCTTTTAACCCACGACCTGCAGACACAACAATATCGGCATCTGCGATTGAAACCTTATCCGTTGCCTTATCAATGCCTTTTACAACAACTTTTGAAGGTTTAATTTCTGGATTAAAAACTTCCACTGTAGATGAGACCGCTTGTTCCACTACTCCAAAAGCGTTATTGGATAATCCGATAATTTTGATTTCTGTTGAAATTTCAGTTTTTGAAAAAGCCTTATTTGTAAAGACACTCCTTTTAACCCTAAAGGGCGCCGTACTGTCTGGTAAATCTACAACATTAGGTACATATCCAGCGTCTAACCCAAAAGAAAGTAAAGGGGCCAAATACTTGCTGTCTGCGCTGCTGCTCAAAACAACCACTTTGGCTTGTTCCTTTTCCGCTGCTTGTTTTAAAACAGCGGCATAAGTTTCAGCATTGAAGTCCTCAGTCATTTTTACGCTTAAAACTTTATCAACCCCATAATTACTTAGGCTAGACATGTCATCAGCATTAAAAACAACCGCTGATAAAGAACTGTTTAATGCATTCGCCATGGCTCTTCCATAAGAAGCAACTTCTAAAGCTGCTTTTTTAAAACTTCCATTTTCGGATTCAATATATACGAGTACAGACATAGATTTGATATTTAGAGCACTTTGGCTTCGTTGTGTAAAAGGGTTATAAGTTCATCAATATTTTCGGCATCTACCATTTTTATGGCGCCTTTAGGAGCGGGTTTTTCAAAAGAAATAGTCCGAGTTTTTTCTTGAATATTTTCAGGTTCAATAACCCGCAGTGGTTTTTTCCGAGCCATCATAATGCCTCGCATGTTTGGAATTTTTAAATCACTTTCTTCAACCAACCCTTTTTGACCCCCTATGACCAACGGGAGAGCGGTTGACAATGTTTCTTTACCACCGTCGATCTCACGAACAGCCGTTGCATTCTGTCCCTCAACCTCTAAAGCAATGCAGTTATTGACAAAACTGGCTCCTAAGCTGGCGGCTAACAATCCAGGGACAACACCGCCATTATAGTCAATGGACTCTCTTCCAGCAATAATTAAATCGTAGTCTCCCTCTTTGGCTATTTTAGAAAGCGCACTCGCGACTGCAAATCCGTCCGTTGCAGCTGTGTTAACTCTGATGGCTGCATCGGCGCCAATGGCCAGCGCTTTTCTCAGTGTCGGTTCTGTTTCTGGACCCCCAACATTGACCACATCAACGCTAGCACCTTGACGTTCCTTGAACCACATGGCTCTTGTCAGACCAAATTCGTCGTTGGGATTGATCACAAACTGCACGGCGTTGCTGTCAAACTTTGAATTGTTTTCTGTGAAATTTATCTTGGAAGTGGTGTCGGGAACATGGCTGATACAAACTAAAATCTTCATTATTGAGATTGTTATTAATTAGATTACGAAATTAAGAAAAAAGATTTAATTTCTTATGCATGCATAGGAAATTTTTAAATAATATTAGGTTTAAATATGATTGTTTATTGTTATTTTTGCTTCGCAGAAAAATTACTTATTCTGCTATAACCAATTTTTGTCATCGCTACATCTGATGTAGAAAAGATAGAACCTAACTTATGAAAACATTACAATTTAGAGAAGCTATTTGCGAAGCCATGAGCGAAGAAATGCGCCGAGATGAAAGCATTTATTTGATGGGTGAAGAAGTCGCAGAATACAATGGGGCTTACA
>CAJWDI010000084.1:0-6758 GCA_913031185.1 uncultured Flavobacteriaceae bacterium
GGATATGATGCTGCTAAAAAAATTGCAGATACCACAAAACTATTTTCTTTATTGGCAAACATCGGAGACACAAAATCTTTAATCATTCATCCTGCGAGTACCACCCATCAACAATTAAATGATGCCGCCCAAGTCTCTACAGGAGTTACTAAAGACCTCATTCGCTTGTCAGTTGGACTGGAAAATATCGATGATCTCAAAGCAGATTTGGAAGCGGCTTTTAGTGCAGTAAGTGCACAAGTTCCTTGTGATTCCTAACAAATAAAGTATTGAAGGCATTAAAATACATAAACCTACCTGAGCACACCTTAATTTCTGGTCAGAAACACGCCACACAGTTGTCTTATCAGTTGTTTGGGTGTGCTTTAAATACAGCCCCAATTGTTTTGGTAAACCACGCTTTAACAGGCAATTCAAATGTATGCGGTGAAACCGGGTGGTGGCGTTCACTAATAGGGCCTGATAAAACAATTGATACACTGCGTTATACCGTTTTGGCCTTTAATATTCCTGGAAACGGTCACGATGGAAACCCCGATAATTTAATAGAAAATTACAAAGATTTTGTAGCTAGAGATATTGCCCAAATGTTCATTTCAGGAATTAAGTTTTTGAAAATAAATCAATTATATGCCATTATTGGAGGCTCCTTAGGTGGCGGTATCGCATGGGAAATGGCAGTGTTAAGCCCCAACATTACCCAACACTTGATTCCAATTGCTAGTGATTGGAAATCCACAGATTGGATCATTGCCAACTGTTTGATCCAAGAACAGTTTTTAATTAACTCCAAAGACCCACTTCATGATGCAAGAATGCATGCCATGCTGTGCTACCGTACTCCGGCTTCTTTTGCGACTCGGTTTGCGCGTTCAAAAACTGAGGACTTACAATTATTCAATATTGAATCTTGGCTTTTACATCATGGAGAAAAGCTAAAACAGCGCTTTCAACTGTCGGCCTATAAATTGATGAATCAACTTTTAAGAACAATTGATATCACTTCCAATAATGAAGACGCTGCGGAAGTACTCAGTTCCATTGAAGCTAAAGTACATATGATAGGAATCAATACAGATTTGTTTTTTGTTCCCGAACAGAACAGGCAAACGCTAAAACTCCTGCAATCGAAATTTTCAGAGGTTTATTACCACGAGATTTCTTCTATTCATGGCCATGATGCTTTTTTGATTGAATACGAACAACTCAACAAGATTATTGAACCTTTATTTCAAATTCAAGCAGCCCCAATTTTACGCTAAAGCTTAATTTTTCACAAGCAGCCATTAAAATTTAATTTTGACTTCCTAAGCATTTGTTTTTATATGCTTAATTTTGAAAAAAAATATTTGCATTTGAAAGTCATTGAGCGCATAAAGCAACCCATAAGTTTTGAAATGGAACTTTTTGAAAAAAAGTTTCGCCTTTCTATGTCGAGTAAAGTGGCTTTACTAAATCGAATCACCCATTATATCGTTAACCGCAAAGGCAAACAAATGCGCCCCATGTTTGTGTTTCTGTCTGCAAAGATGGTTTCCAACGGGGAACTTAGTGAGCGGACTTATCGTGGCGCTTCTGTCATTGAGCTCATTCATACCGCAACTCTGGTGCACGATGATGTGGTTGACGACAGCAATCAACGCCGAAGTTTTTTTTCTATAAATGCGCTTTGGAAAAATAAAATTGCTGTTTTAGTAGGGGATTTTTTGTTGTCTAAAGGACTTTTAGTTTGTATAGATAATAACGATTTTGATTTGTTGAAAATCATTTCGGTTGCGGTTCGTGAAATGAGCGAAGGCGAACTGCTTCAAATTGAAAAAGCCAGAACTTTAGACATTACAGAGGCTGTATATTACAATATTATCCGTCAGAAAACAGCCACTTTGATCGCAGCTTGTTGTAGTTTGGGTGCCGCATCTGTTAAACCACATTCTAAGGATGTAGAAATCTTAAGAAAGTTTGGAGAGCTTATTGGAATGGCGTTTCAGATCAAAGATGATTTATTTGATTATGGCTCCCGAAAAATTGGCAAACCAACAGGGATAGACATCAAAGAGCAAAAAATGACACTCCCCTTAATTTACACCCTTAATAATTGTTCTAAAAAAGACCGCGACTGGATTGTAAACTCTATCAAGCGCTATAACAAAGACCCCAAACGAGTAAAAGCAGTCATTGCTTTTGTAAAAGAAAGTGGGGGTCTGGACTATGCGGTATCAAAAATGAAAGACTTCCAAACTCAAGCACTTGATTTGATTCAACATTATCCAGAATCTAAATACAAAGAAGCCTTGGTAATGATGGTAAACTATGTCATTGATCGCAATAAATAAACCTTTGTCTTTCATCTCTTTATTTTATATTTAAAATATATTAGATTTTATATCTTTACGTTTGTACTGAATATTTAACTTTAATAAAACCATAAAATTGATTTCAAGGTCAACAATAGATCAAGTGTTTGACATGGCCCGTGTAGAAGAGGTCATTGGTGATTTTGTGCAACTCAAAAAAGCGGGCAGTAATTTTAAAGGTCTCAGTCCCTTTAGTGAAGAGCGCACCCCGAGTTTTATGGTGTCTCCAGTAAAACAAATTTGGAAGGATTTCTCTACAGGTAAAGGCGGCACTGCCGTCTCATTTTTAATGGAGCACGAGCATTTCACCTATCCTGAAGCTATCCGGTATTTGGCTAAAAAATACAATATTGAAATTGAAGAAACCATCCAAAGTGACGCCCAAAAAGAAGCGGCAGGAGAAAGAGAAAGTATGTATCTGGTTTCGGAATTTGCCAATACTTATTTTCAAAACACACTGCATAAAACAGATGCTGGAAAAGCGGTTGGATTGAGCTACTTTAAAGAACGGGGTTTCACTCCTGAAACCATTAAAAAATTTCAACTTGGATATTCAACAGATGCTTGGAGTGGTTTTACGGATGCAGCTTTAAAAAAAGGCTATCAATTGAAATATTTAGGGCAAACGGGATTGACCATCATCAAAGAAGAGAAACAGTTTGACCGATTTAAAGGACGTGTCATGTTTCCAATTCACAGCATGTCTGGACGTGTATTGGGTTTTGGCGGTCGTATTTTGGCCAAGAATGAAAAAGCAGCAAAATATCTTAATTCACCAGAAAGTGACATTTATCACAAGAGCAAGGTTTTATATGGAATTTATTTTGCCAAACAAACCATCGCGAAAGAAGACAATTGTTATTTAGTAGAAGGCTACACAGATGTGATTCAATTTCATCAAACAGGTATTAAAAATGTCGTCTCTTCATCAGGTACGGCCCTGACTGCCGAACAAATCAGACTCATAAACAGGCTTACTAAAAACATTACAGTTCTGTTTGACGGCGATGCGGCTGGGATTCGTGCCGCATTAAGAGGGGTTGATTTGATTTTGGAACAAGGGATGAATGTCAAAATATGTACGTTTCCAGAAGGAGAGGATCCCGACAGTTTTGCCAAGCAAAATACAATGGAGGAATTGCAGCAGCACCTCAAAGAAAATGCTAAGGATTTTATAGCCTACAAAGCATCTCTGTTAATGAAAGAGGCCGCAAATGACCCGATTGCCAAAGCGGATTTAATTCGTGACATGGTCAGCAGTATTTCTAAAATTTCGGATCAAATAAAACAAGAGATTTATGTGCGTGAATGTGCCAGAATCATGGACATAAGCGAAGAAGTACTTTTTAGCACACTGGCTCAAATGTTGAAAAAAAGCAACGCCGAAGCCAACAAAAACTATCAAAAGGAAAAGAAATCCTTTGAGGTTGTCAAAGCCACTTCCGCTCCCAAAAAAGTAAACATTCAATTTGAACTGGAACAAAAAATCATTGAGGTTCTGTTGTTGTATGGCAATCGATCTGAAGACTTTGAAGATTTGATTTTAAAAGAAAACGAAGATGGAGTGCTTGTTTTGGAGCCTGTAACACATAAAGCCAAGGTCTTTGAGAAAATCTATTTAGATTTACAAGAAGATGAAATGCAATTTAGTAATGCAGATTTTAAAACGATTTATTATCTAATTATTGATCATTTAAATCAGTCTGAAGCATTTTCATTTGATAATTTCATACAACGCATTGATCCCAAGTTAGCCGCAATTATTACCTCAATTTTAATGAATGATGAACGCTATCGCCTCCACAATTGGGAGAAAAATAATATTTTTCCAAAACCCAAAGATTTGAGTATTTCTCAGCTGGTCAGTGAAACGATTTTAAGTTTAAGATGCTTTTTAATTGACCAAAAAGTAACAGAATTTAAAATCAAGACACAAGACGTTTCAAAGGATCATTCCGAAGTTTTAGAAGACGTTTTAAATTATTCCAATTTAAAAATGTTGCTTTCACGCAAACTGAACAGAGTTCTCTGATTAATTTTTTTGACGTCCCAAATCAATCAACGCAATGATGTTATTGACTTGCAGTTTCTTCATAAGACGGGTCTTGTAGGTGCTTACTGTTTTGGGGTTGATGCTCAATTCAACCGCCATTTCGTTGTTTTTCTTACCACTGCAAATTAAATTTAATACCTCAATTTCCCGTGTGGAGAGTTTGTTGTATAAATTTGTTTGTTCCTTATTTTTTTCAAAAGTTAATTTTCTTGCCATGGCATTACTCACATATATACCCCCTTTAAAAACTTTTAGGATTGCTCTTTTAATGGTAGCTGTGGTGGCTGATTTTGACAAGTATCCTGAAGCCCCCGTTTTAATCGTATTCGCTGCAAAAATATTTTCAGCTTGCGAACTAAAAATAAGCACTCTTATTTCGTTAAAGTCTTTTTTTATATTCCTCAAAATGGTAATGCCATTAGAATCCGCGAAGTCTAATGACAAGAGCACAACATCAATACTTCCCTTTTTTAAATAGTCCATCAATTGTTTTTTAGTATTTACCGAATTGACGATCTTAATGTCTGAGGAAGACTCAAAAAGCATACGAATCCCATAGCTTACAATGGGTTGGTGGTCAGCGATAAGTACCCGAATCATGATGGAGTTTTTCTGAGAGTTTCAGGAATCTCACAAACGGGTATGGGGTTCATTTTGTGAGAATTTGCGTTGTTGTATTGCGTGAAAATATTAAAAACCTCATGCGCTCTGCCGCTGAAATTATCTGCAGTTTTTCCTTGATCTTTCATAGTCATGGCCCATTCCAACTCTGGGTACGAGGCTCCAATTTGCTCTTCATCACTTCGAGCATCTCCAAAAAGCCCGTCACTTGGAGCGGCCTCCATAATACTTTTTGGAACATTGAGCAGTTTCCCTAATTCATAAACTTCAGATTTTAAAAGGTCTGCAATTGGACTTAAATCTACCCCTCCGTCCCCATATTTTGTGTAGAAACCAACGCCAAAATCTTCAACTTTGTTTCCTGTACCTGCTACTAAAAACCCTTTGAGTCCAGCGTGATAATAAAGGGTCGCCATTCGCAATCTTGCACGTGTATTGGCAAGTGCCATCTCAATTTCGGCTTGAGTACCATCTGTCGATACTTCTGATTTCAAAGCCTCAAAGGTAGGGGTTAGATCGATTCGGCAAGATTTGACATTGGAGTATGTATTTTTTAAATGGGAGATGTGTTCTTGGGCTCGGCTTACATGACTGGGCGCTTGATGAATTGGCATCTCTAAACACCACACACTCAGTCCAGTTTTGGCACACAATGTCGAGGTTACTGCTGAATCAATGCCTCCCGATACCCCAACAACAAACCCCTTGATGTTGGCTTTATCGGCATAAGACTTTAGCCATTTGGTGATGTGGTTAGCAACCGCAGTAGTATTCATTTTATGAAGATTAATAACAAAAGTAAGTTATTCTTTGCTTCTTTGAAACCCTTAAAACTACAAATCCTAAATTTTAAAATACAATTAACACTTTTGTGCTAAAAAATTTAAACTTATATTTAACTTTTAAGGTTAAATGGTAAACAAAATAATCAAAATTCAAGTCTTGTTCATTTGTAAAGACATCTCAAAAAGATCTTTTTTCGGCCTTGTCTTTTTGGTTTGCTCTGGGTTTTTACAGGCACAACTGAGCCGCACCCATTACATCCCACCTATTACTGCTGCCTCAGACAATAATGCTGTACCTCAAAATCAATATTTACACATTTCGACACCTAATGGAAACCCTGTCAATGTCGCGGTCAACCAGGTTGGGAGTGGTGTTATAAATTATACCGTTTCGAACACAAGTCCGCTAGAGATTGATATAGGAATTGGATACAATACTCCATTTATACTGCCGGTTTCCAATACTGCAAGCTCAGTATCAAATAAAGGCTATATCATTCAATCAGAAAAACCTGTTTACGCTTCTGTACGACTTACAGCTGGGAATCAAACCCAAGCAGGATCATTGGTTTCTAAAGGATTGTCGGGTCTTGGTAAAACCTTTAGAGTTGGAACCTTTACAAATCTAAAAACATTTACCTCCAACAATAGAGATTATATAAATTTTGTCTCTGTGATGGCTACCGAAAACAATACTCAGGTTGATTTTTCTGATATTCCAGCAGATGTTATTATCGAAAATAATACACCGCTTTCAACAGTCTTAGATGCTGGAGAGTCATATCTTATTGCCTTGAATCCTGCTGAAACACCCTCTAATAGGGATGGTCTTATTGGTGCGTTGGTCACTTCTAACAAACCCATTGTTGTCAACTGCGGCTCTTTAAATGGATCTAATTTTAATGACAATGGTCGCGATGCTGGGATTGACCAAATTGCACCATT
>CAJWDI010000085.1:0-6661 GCA_913031185.1 uncultured Flavobacteriaceae bacterium
CTATGGCAAAATTTGAGCTCAAACTTCCCAAAATGGGAGAGAGCGTTGCAGAAGCGACTATTAATTCCTGGTTGAAAGACATTGGAGACCGGGTTGAAGTGGATGAATCTGTTGTGGAAATTTCAACCGATAAAGTCGACAGTGACGTCCCAAGTGAGGTCAGTGGTATTCTCATTGAAAAGATGTTTGATACCGATGCGGTCGTAGAAGTTGGGCAAACCTTTGCCATCATCGAAACCGATGCCGATATTCACGAACCTTCCTTGGAAGTTAGCGTTAATGAAGAGGATACAAGTACTGTTATACCCAGCATCACTCAATCCTCAGACGAAGTTGAGGCAGTTGAAGCAACGGTATCTGCCGCAAAATCTTTTGCAGCGCCCGTCAGCTCTAATGGCAATCGATTTTATTCTCCTTTAGTAAAAAATATTGCTAAAAAGGAAGGCATTTCTCAAGCCGAATTGGATGAAATTTCAGGAAGTGGCAAAGCAGGTCGTGTCACCAAAACAGATATTTTGGATTACTTGGACAATAGAAAAAGTACGCAACCAACCTCCAATGAAAAGAAACATGCAGTTGCGAACCCAATTGTTTCAACACCATCAAATTTTATAAACATTGAAGCCACATCAATCCAGCCACAAATGGCTCAATCTAACAGTAATTCAGATGAAATCATTGAGATGACTCGTATGGGTAAACTCGTGGCTAAACACATGGTGAATTCTCTTCAGACCTCGGCACATGTTCAGTCTTTTATTGAAGTCGACGTGACTAAAGTTTGGAATTGGCGCAATAAGATAAAGTCAAAATTTCAAGACAGTTATGGGATGAAAATCACATTTACGCCTATTTTTATGGAAGCAGTCGCAAAAGCACTCACCCTACACCCCATGTTAAATATTTCTGTAGACGGCGATCATATTAAAAAACACAAATCCATAAACCTGGGCATGGCAACCGCATTAGCCGATGGTAATTTGATTGTTCCCGTTATCAAACAAGCAGACCAACTCAATTTGATGGGATTAACCAAACGTGTCAATGATTTGGCAACTCGTGCAAGAAATAATCAACTCAAACCAGACGACGTCCAAGATGGGACTTACACAGTTACCAATGTGGGTGGGTTTGGAAGTATTATGGGTACTCCCATCATCAACCAACCACAAGTTGGAATTTTAGCCCTCGGCGCCATTCGAAAAGTACCATCGGTAATTGAGACAGAAGCGGGTGACTTTATAGGCATTCGTCAAAAAATGTTTTTATCGCATTCCTACGACCACAGAGTGGTCAATGGGGCGTTAGGCGGTCAATTTATCAAAACCGTCAAAGAACTTTTAGAATCTTGGGACGAAAACAGACCAATATAAACAGATGCAATTAAATTTAAAAAAACCAATTTGTTTCTTCGACTTAGAAACAACCGGCGTCAGCATTACTTCTGACAGAATCGTTGAAATTTCTATTTTAAAAGTTTTCCCCAACGGAAAAGAAGAAAAAAAAACATGGTTGGTCAATCCAGAAATGCCGATTCCAGCGCAATCTACAGCCATTCATGGTATTTCAAATGAAAAAGTTGCAGATGCCCCAACCTTTAAAATGCTGGCCAAGGAGGTCAATTCCTGGATTGTAGATGCCGATTTAGGAGGCTTTAATTCCAACCGTTTTGACATTCCAATTTTAGCTGAAGAAATGCTTCGTGCTGGCCTTGATTTTGATATGAAAAACAGACAATCTGTGGATGTTCAGACCATTTTTCACAAAATGGAACAGCGCACTTTGACGGCCGCCTATAAATTTTATTGTGATAAAAATTTAGAAAATGCCCACAGTGCTGAAGCCGATACCATTGCCACTTATGAAGTTTTAAAAGCGCAATTAGACCGATACGATGCGCTTGAGAATGATACCAAGTTCTTGGCACAATTTAGTACCCGTCAAAAGTTTGCGGATTTTGCAGGTTTTATACGTTTTGATGAAGACGGTGACGAATGTTTTTCATTTGGAAAGCACAAAGGGAAAAAGGTAACAGAAGTTTTACAAAAAGAACCTGGTTATTTTGGTTGGTTGTTAGATGCCGATTTCCCACTGTTCACAAAAAAGGTTTTAACGGCCATTAAACTACGGGCTTTTAATCAGAAATTATTTTAAATGAAACTGATTTGTATTGGCCGAAATTACAGTAATCACATTGCAGAGTTTCAAAACGAAACCCCTAATGCCCCAATTGTTTTTTTAAAACCGGACACCTCCATACTCTTAAAGAAACAGCCCTTTTTTATTCCTGATTTTTCAGAGAATGTTCAATACGAACTTGAAATTCTTGTAAAAATTAACAGAGTTGGGAAGTACATCGCTCCCGAATTTGCCTACAAATATTACGATCATATTGGTTTAGGAATTGATTTTACTGCTAGAGATTTACAAGAAGATTTAAAGGAAAAGGGATTACCTTGGGAAAAAGCCAAATCTTTTGACGGTTCAGCAGTCATTGGCAAATGGGTTTCAAAATCAAAATTTAAAGATTTAAACAATATAGCATTTCATCTCAAAAAGAACGATGCTATTGTACAGACTGGAAATACCAAACAAATGCTTTGGAATATCGATGCCATCATTGCGCATGTGTCCCAATTTTTTACCCTTAAAATTGGAGATGTTATCTTTACAGGAACGCCATCGGGTGTTGGTGCAGTCGCTTCTGATGATATTTTAACCGGATTCATAGAAAACGATGAATTCTTCTCCATAAAAGTCAAGTAAATGAAGGCTGAAATTATTACCATTGGAGACGAAATATTAATTGGGCAAATTGTAGACACCAACTCAACCTTCATTGCCAAAGCCTTAAATAAAATTGGTATTTCCATCCATCAAATAACTTCTGTTCAAGATGAGAAATCACATATTTTAGATGCTTTAAATAGGGCACAGGCCAATTCTGATTTGGTGCTTTTAACAGGGGGGTTAGGCCCCACAAAAGACGACATAACCAAAACTACATTTGTTGAGTTTTTTGAAGACAAACTTGTTTCAGATTCTGCCGTACTGGAGCATATCAAAGACATTTGGAAAAAATACATCAAGCAACCGCTTTTGCAGGTTAATTTGGATCAAGCTTTAGTACCTTCTAAAGCTACAGTTCTCATGAACGCGTCAGGGACTGCACCAGGAATGTGGATGGAAAAAGAGGGCACTCTTTTTATAGCACTTCCAGGGGTACCGTTTGAGATGAAAGCCCTGCTTCAAAACGAAGTACTTCCACGACTTTCAGAGGCCTATGAATTGCCTTTTATTTTACATAAAACGCTTTTGACCTATGGTGTAGGGGAGAGCATCATCGCTGATCGTATTTCTGATTGGGAAACCAATCTTCCAAGTACAATTAAATTGGCCTATTTGCCAAATCTTGGGCGCGTACGACTGCGATTGTCTTCGAAAGGATTTGACAGAGAATTGGTTGAAAAATCAATGGCTGCAGAAATTCAAAAACTAATTCCGCAAATATCTGATGTTTTTGTAGGTTTTGAAGAAGACAATTCAATAGAACAAATAATCGCAAATCAATTAGTTAATATTGATAAAACCCTTGCGGTCGCCGAAAGTTGTACAGGAGGAAAAATCGCCGCTCAATTTACAAATCACCCTGGAGCCTCCAAGTATTTCAAAGGTGGGGTCGTTGCTTATGATACGCACATAAAAACCGCGGTATTGGGCGTTGACAAGACACTCATTGACAATCATTCTGTGGTGAGTGTAGAAGTCGCAAAAGCCATGGCTTCAGGCGTTCAGAAATTGTTCAACTCAGATTATGCCATTGCCACCACTGGAAATGCAGGTCCTTCAAAAGGCGATTCTGATGCGGAGATCGGAACAGTTTGTATTGCGATTGCAACGCCAAATCAGGTTTATGCTCAAGAATACAATTTCGGAAAACAGCGGCACCGCATCGTGATTAAAACTTTAAATATGGCTCTTACCTTGCTTCAAAAAGAAATTTTTAAAAATTGAGTAAACAAAATTTGTGAACTTACGAAGATTTCGTATTTTTGCACCTCGTTTTGAAACAACAAAACTATAAAAAATAAAGATCATGTCTAGAATATGTGAACTTACTGGGAAGAAAGCAATGGTTGGGAACAATGTTTCTAAGTCTTTGAACAGAACCAAGCGTAAATTTAACGCCAACCTTTTAAAAAAACGTTTCTATATCCCCGAAGAAGATAAGTGGATTACTTTAAAAGTATCTGCTGCTGCATTGAAAACAATCAATAAAATTGGTATATCTGCAGCCATCAAAGAAGCAAAATCAAATGGGTTTTTAAAATAATTCATTAAAGTCTAAAAGATTATGGCAAAGAAAGGAAACAGAATTCAAGTGATTTTAGAATGTACAGAGCACAAGGCTTCTGGTCAACCAGGAACTTCGAGATACATCACAACAAAAAATAAAAAGAATACACCAGACCGCATGGAGATTAAAAAATTTAATCCCATTTTAAAGCGTATGACGGTCCACAAAGAAATTAAATAATTTGAATCATGGCAAAGAAATCAGTTGCAACATTACAAACAGGCTCTAAGCGCCTTACAAAAGCCATTAAAATGGTAAAGTCTCCAAAAACTGGGGCCTATATCTTTGTGGAATCTATCATGTCTCCAGAAAGAGTCAATGACTTCTTAAACAAGAAGTAAAATACCATAAACATTATATTTAAAAGCTGCTTTTATCCAAAGCGGCTTTTTATTTTTTAGTAACTTGCAAAACAGCTAATTATTCCATAACTATAGTTCTAATGAGTTTTTTTAAAAAGATATTTTCATCCGAAAAAAAGGCAACCCTAGACAAAGGGTTGGAAAAATCTAAATCCAGTTTTTTTGAAAAACTAGGAAAAGCAGTTGCCGGAAAATCTAAAGTTGACGACAGTGTTTTAGACAATCTTGAAGAAGTATTGGTTACTAGCGATGTTGGGGTTGAAACAACGCTTAAAATCATCGATTGCATTGAAGCGCGAGTTGCCAAGGATAAATATTTAGGCACTGAGGAATTAAATCTTATTTTGAGAGAAGAAATTGCGGGTTTACTCTCCGAAATTAATTCTGGAAATGATTCAGAATTTTCTTTAGCCCCCAACCACAAACCCTATGTCATCATGGTTGTTGGGGTCAATGGCGCTGGAAAAACAACGACCATTGGTAAGTTGGCACACCAATTTAAAAAACAAGGTCATAAAGTGGTTTTGGGTGCTGCTGATACCTTTAGAGCGGCCGCCATTGACCAACTGCAAGTTTGGGCTGAGCGCGTGGAGGTTCCAATTGTAAAACAGAACATGGGCAGTGATCCTGCCTCTGTTGCATTTGATACTTTAGAAAGTGCTGTCAGCAACCAAGCTGATGTTGTTATTATTGACACTGCAGGCCGTTTACATAACAAAGTCAACCTAATGAATGAGTTGACAAAAATCAAGCGTGTGATGCACAAAGTAGTGCCCAATGCGCCGCACGAGATTTTATTGGTATTAGATGGGTCCACTGGTCAAAATGCATTTGAACAAGCCAAACAATTTACAGCAGCTACCGAAGTAAATGCTTTGGCAGTCACCAAATTAGACGGTACCGCCAAAGGGGGGGTAGTGATCGGGATCAGTGATCAATTTCAAGTCCCTGTTAAGTACATTGGCGTTGGTGAGGGGATTGAGGACCTCCAAGTTTTTAATAAAGTGGAATTCATAGATTCTTTTTTTAAAAAATAGTGCTACTAAAGAATTATTTCTGCTGAAGTCTATTCACTCACGGTTCAATCAAAATCATCACCTTTAATTAAATTTGGATTTATTAAAGTATCTTTACCAACCATAAAAAAGAGGATGGCCAAAACAAAAGTTCCATATGTAAATACCCAGACGCTTTCTAAACTTTTACGGGCGTTTATTGAAGGCGATCCTGTATTGGAATCTTTTTATGGGCGGGCCCCAAAGCTTGAAAATTTTAAAGCGCAAATGGCTGCCAAAGCTGCTCAATTATCAATTGAACAACGTCAGATTTTGTCCAATCGTTTGACAGCGCAATACAAAAGTCTTGATTTAAGTCCAATAACAAAATCTCAGATAGACGCTTTAAAGGCCCCAACAACCTTCACCGTTACCACAGGTCATCAACTCAATTTAATGGGAGGACCTCTGTACTTTTTGTATAAAATTATATCCGTTGTTAATTTGGCAAAAAATCTTCGAGATAAATACCCACACAACAGCTTTATTCCTATTTTTTGGATGGCGTCAGAAGACCACGATTTCAAAGAAATCAATCATTTTCATATGGCTGATAATCGTCTCGAATGGGCTTTAGATTCGGCAGGACCAGTAGGGCGTTTGTCTACAAAAGGCTTGGATTTTATTTTTGATGAATTTTCCAAATATGCAGGCGATGCTGCAGCGTCCGATCGGCTGAAAATGATATTTAAAGCAGCTTATATGTCTCAAAAAAACCTAGCAGATGCCACTAGAAGCTTAGTGCATCAATTGTTTGGTGAAGATGGGGTTGTTGTAGTTGATGGTGATGATGCAGCACTCAAGCGCCTATTTGTACCACAACTCAAAGACGAGTTCACTAAGTCTCTTTTATTTGATTCAGTCTCTTCAACAAATACTGCTTTGAA
>CAJWDI010000086.1:0-6580 GCA_913031185.1 uncultured Flavobacteriaceae bacterium
CAATTATAAATAACGTAATGATGATAAAAGGAGATTGTACTGCTGCTGCTTCTGCGGATAAATAAGTGTCCTTTGCTGCTTGACCTAAAGAGGCAATTTCATCTTTAGATTTAACCTTATCGCTTAAGATAAATGAAGCCCCAAGAATAGGAGCTATGGAAGTCCCCAGCGAATTAAATGCCTGTGACAAATTGAGCCTACTTGAAGCGCCTTCTTCAGAGCCTAATACAGCTACATAAGGGTTGGCTGCAACTTGCAAAATGGTAATTCCCCCAGCTAGTATAAAGTATGCCAAAAGAAAGATAGAAAATGTTCTGTATGAAGCAGCAGGGTAAAAAAGGGCACAACCTACTGCCATGGTAATAAGACCAAGAACAATTCCTTTTTTGTATCCAATCTTTGAAAGCATAAAACCTGCAGGAATAGACAACACAAAATATGCACCAAAAAAAGCAAACTGAACCAGCCCCGCTTGAAAATAAGTAAGAGTAAACAAATCTCGTATACGTGGGATTAGACTGTCAACCAAGACGGTAATGAACCCCCAAAGAAAAAATAAGGAGGTTAAGAATATAAATGCATTACGATAATTTTTTTGCTTTTGTGTCATGATTTAGAAAATTTGAGACTCAAGGTAAACTTTTTTAGTTATTACTCTGTTGTCAATAAAAACGCACAAATGGTTTCATCCTGTTTGTTTAAAATGCTTCCTGTGCTTGTATCGCTCCACGCATGGCGTACATATTTTGGTCTAGGCACTTTATATGATGAAACGTGAATGCTACATCCATCAGCCACAACTTTTGCGGAATGGTATGTAATGTTATCAGACGAAATCTCAATTTCATTGGTTTTTGGCTTCAACGAAACATGACCTCCATCTTGACAATCAAAGTTTACAATAAGTTTGCTTCCTTTTTGCTTTATGCTAACAGGTTTAGAAGCATGAAGTCTCCCAGAAATGCCATAATCATTACTTAAAGCGAGATTCGCCAAACGTTTGCCAACGTCCATTTTGTTTGCCGGATGAATGTTTTTAGAGTTTCCAAGGTCAAGTGTAGATACGATTCCTGTCTTTGAAGTTGCGGTGGATTTGTACTGCGCATTTCGCAGTGCGGCCGACAAGCCATTTTCGTAGTCATAGGGTGCTATCTGGACAAAATAAAATGGAAATTCATAGCTCCATTGTTTTCGCCAGCCTTGTATCATGGCTTGGAATGTTTTTTCGTATTCATCCTCAAAACCAACGTTTGACTCACCCTGATACCAAATAGCTCCTTTAATTTTATAAGGAATCAATGGGTGAATCATTGCGTTGTATAGCACGGTGGGTGTCCAAGAAGTGACTTTAACGATATCTGGCCTTGTGGTTGATTTGATATAGTCAGCATCTAATCGATAAAAATTATCATTGTATAATTCAGCAGAGGGCATGGCTTTCCAATCACCCTCTAGGTTTATGTTGTTTTTGCTGCTACTTATAGAAATTGGCGACCAAAGCCTTGCAGGCCCCATGGTGTCAATCAATCTAATTGATATTGTGTTCTTACCTAGCTTTAAAATTTCATTAGGTATTTTGTACTGCTTTTCTCGAAAGCTGTCTGCTTGAAATGAAGAGCCAACAAAAACACCATTTATATAGGTGAAATCCATGTCATCAACCAACCCCAATTCAAGAAAATACGCATCATCTAGGTCATCCAAATAAAAACTTTTTCTAATCCAAACCACTCCATCAAAGTCATTTACAACAGTTTCTCCAAATACATCGTTAAAATTACCGGGAAATTCAATGTTAAACCAATCGCTGTCATCAAAGTCGGTATTGGCGTATTCGAGATCATTAAAGGGTAATTCTTTCCAGTTTGCATGGGTGGAATCTGCACCAGGCATTGCAAAATATGAAAGTGGCGCAAGCCATTGCTCGAAGTCATTCAAGCGCTCATCAAATCCAGAAAAATTTGCAAGTTTATCATCATAGAGATTTGTATCACGAAGTACATTAATCGCTGTCCATGATTCGACTGGCGTACCACCCCAGCTGCTGTCAACAATCCCAATAGGCACATTTAGCTCTTGAAATAATTCCTTTGCAAAAAAATAAGCTGTAGCACTAAAATTAGGTGCGTTTATGGAATCGCTCAATAACCATTTTCCATGTACGTCGTTCAGTGGAAGATTACTTAAATTTCGTTCCACGGAAAAAATTCGTATTTCAAAATCCCCTGCTTTTCTAATTTCTTCTTCGGAATTTAGTATTGGTTCTTCTGGTGGCCATCCCTTGAGTGGCATTTCCATATTGCTTTGCCCAGAAGCCAACCAAACCTCTCCCAACACTACGTTGTTGATTTTAATACATTCACTATTAGCACAAACAACAATGCTAAAAGATGGATTTTCGTTCGGTGTTGAAAATCCTATTTGCCATTTTCCAGATACATCTGCCTTTCCTTTGTGGATACCCCATGGTGTAGAAACTGAAACTTCGGTATTTGACTCAGCAGCTCCCCAGAACTGAACGGTTGCGTTACGCTGTAAAACCATATTGTCTGCAAAAAGTGCAGGTAGGGAAAGGGTTTCTATTTTGCTGCAGCCAGGCAACAACAAGAGGAAGAAAAAAGAAATTTTAACTAATTTCATGTGATTTAACCTAATTGTTGATTTGTATTTCATCGACAAAAATCCACCCTAGTCCGCCATCTTCAAAGCCTATATGCCATTCCGGTACAATCCCTATCTTTTTTGCAACAATTTTTATATAGCGGTATGGGGTCTGCAAATTATCAATTTCAAAGGTTTTAATTTCAGATTTGTCAATTTCTGCAAGTTTAATTTTTTCTGATCCAATTAAGTCGAAATTCTCACCATCTGTTGAGCCATAAAATGACACTTTTTTAGGATAAAAAATCCAATAGTTTTGATTGCTTAAAAAATTGACAGCGAGCTTATTTATTTGTTGTATTTTACTTATGTCAACAGTAGCAACTACATCTGTTCCTACATAGCCTTGCCAAGTACCCGTCCTAAAATCTTGACTACCTAAAATACCATCAACGAGTGCTCTATCTCCGCCAGCGTTGTATTGATTTGAATACATTGTAGCCAAGCTAACCTTAATATCTGGATTTATTTTTTTGAAACTTGTTTTAAGCGTTGCACTTTTTATTTCATTCAAAACAGTATAGGTGCTTAGTTTACTATCATCAGTTATTGTAATCGGAGTTTCATATTTAATAAAGTCTTCGCCTAAGCTGTAATAGATTGTTGCTTCGGGTTGTATACTTTTCAGCACAATCATTGTTTCGTTTTCAAAGGCAACGTCTCCTTTTTCAACATAGGGAGGTGTCGCAATAATATGGTCCTCAATTTTTGTTTCAGGGATATGTTCATCTGAAGCCCCCCAATCACTATGTCTTCTACTCATTTCATAGGTTAAAGTACCTCCGTTAATAATATCGTTATGATTTAAGTAAGACTTAGAGTGCTCCTTTCCATTGAGTAAAACACTTTTAATGTATGGCCTCCAATCATTATTATTTGGCGCATTGATTTGAAATGTTTTTCCATTCTCCAAATTAATGGTAGCAGATTTAACAATAGGTGAGCCGAAAATATATTCATTTGTTCCAGGTGTGACAGGATAAAAACCAAGCGCACTGAATATGTACCAAGCGCTCATTTGCCCACAATCTTCATTTCCAGATATCCCGTCAGGTGCATTTGCATACTGTTCTTCAAGAATTTTGCGAATCATGGCCTGAGTTTTAGCAGGCTTGTTTACAAAATTGTATAAATACGCCATATGATGGCTCGGTTCGTTTCCTTGAGCGTATTGTCCAATTAGCCCTGTAATATCAGCTTGGTCACGCCCGGAAGTTTCGGTATTGGCATTGAAAAGATTGTCTAACATTTGCTCGTATTGGGCTTTACCTCCCATAAGCTGTATATGACCAGAAATATCCTGAGGTACATAAAAGCTGTAATGCCACGAATTGGCTTCGGTGTAGTTGAAGTTTACTTCATAGGGGTCAAAAGGCGCAAACCACTTATTGTTTATTCGCCCACGCATAAATTTAGTTTGGGGGTCATATACATTCTTATAATATTGAGCACGTTGGATAAATGTCTTGTAATCTTCTTCATTGGCAAGTGCCTTTGCCATGGTGGCAATGGTCCAATCGTCATAAGCGTATTCTAGTGTTTTAGATACAGATTCATGCTCGGTTTCTACAGAAACAAACCCTGTGTTTTTATAACTTTCTAAGCCATTTTTATCTTGCATTGCCGAATGTTTCATTGCTTCATAAGCCTTGTCTATATCGTAATCACGTATCCCTTTTAAATAAGCATCTGCTATTACTGGTATTGAATGATAGCCTATCATAGTATTTGTGTAGTTGGCAGACAAATCCCATATAGGGATTATTCCCCCCTCATCGTATTTATTCAAAAAAGTTTTAATAAAATCATTTGTTCGCTCTTGCTCAATAATTGTATAAAGTGGATGTGCTGCTCTAAAGGTATCCCATAAAGAAAATACTGTATAGTAATTTAAAGACTTGTCTTGGTGAATTTCCATATCAATCCCACGGTAGCGACCATCTACATCTTGATAAAGATTGGGGGCAATCATGGTGTGGTACAAGGCAGAGTAGAAGTTGTACATATCCTCTTCCTCGTAAGTCTCAACTACTATTTTATTGAGTTGTTTTTCCCAAATATTATCTGCCTCTTCTCGTAGTTGATCGAAAGATTTATCTCTTAACTCAGTTACTCTATTCAATTTAGCTCCTTCTTTATCAACCGGTGAAATTCCAATTTTCACTTCTAATGAATTTGAAATACTTGAATCAAATTCAAATGCAGCTTTGACATTTGAGCCTGTGGTTTGCTCATTTAAAAAAGTCACATTAGTATATGGCCGGGAAAATTCAAGATCAAAAAACAGGCGTTGATCTTTAGCCCAAGCATTTGAAAAGCGATACCCTGAAACAATTCGATTATCACTAGTAAATAATGCAGCATCTAGAACCCGGTCCCGATGATTTAAGTCTAAAATTACAATTTGGTTTGAATCTTCAGGGAATTCATAACTATGTATTCCACTTCTTTCTGAGACTGTTAGTGAAACTTCAATTTTCGTGTCATCTAAACGAACGCTGTAGTAGCCTGGTGTTGCCACTTCGTTGTCGTGAGAAAAAGCAGAACGATATCCTTTTTCTCCATCAGCTCCGTTATTAAAAATTACTTCACTAGTAGGCATTAACAGTACATCCATGTAGTCAGTAATTCCTGTACCTGACAGGTGTGTGTGTGAAAAACCATAAATATGATTATCCGTGTAGTGATAACCAGAAGCACCATCCCAGCCGTCTAGACGTGTATCAGGACTTAATTGCATCATACCAAAAGGGAGTGTCGCTCCCGGATATGTGTGACCATGTCCACCAGTTCCTACAAAAGTATTAACGTATGAAGTTAACTTTTTATCAGATGGTAAATTATTAAATGTACATGAGCAAAATAATATACAAGAAAAGATAATAATAATTGAAATTTTTGGCATGTATCAAATCTTTAAATCAAATTTAAAACCATATTACTATCTAGACTCAATTGTTTGTGCTGCATTTTGACTGCATCGTAAAAAAACGCGAAATACAATGTAAAATATGCGTTTTTTAAAGTTTTTAGCGCGTTATTTACAACATTATAATTTATTATACTTAGGTTATTTAACTTTTAATAGCATTATTTTAAGTCACTATGTCGGAATATAATTTACTATGAATCCAAATTCATCAAACAAAATAGCGATAGGGATTATAGCTGGGTTATTCTTTATTTTCGGCTTTATCACTTGGGTGAATGGGGCATTGATTCCATTTATGAAAACAATTAATGAGCTAACAGAAGCGCAGTCATACTTGGTGGCCTCAGCATCATATATATCGTTTGTTATTATGGCCTTACCATCATCTTATTTGTTACAGAAAATAGGCTATAAAAAAGGCATGTCCATTGGACTTTTTCTTATGGCAGCTGGCGCTTTGGTTTTTATTCCTGCAGCCGAAGCCAGAACCTATTGGATTTTTTTGGCTGGTATATTTATTCAAGGAACGGGCATGACCATATTGCAAACTGCTGCCAATCCATATATTACGATTTTGGGACCCATTGAAAGTGGGGCCAAACGCATTGCCATTATGGGAATAGCCAACAAGGTTGCTGGTGCATTGGGATCCGTCATTTTTGGCGCTTTACTTTTAAGTGGGATTGATGAGGTCAATGACCTTGTAAATCAAGTTTCTGCAGATGAAAAGGCCGTCCTTTTAGATCAAATGGCCGATAGTGTTTTTGTTCCCTATCTCGTAATGACAGTCGTTTTATTTGTGCTAGGGTTACTAATGCGTCGCGCACCTCTTCCTCACGTAGAGGCAGAAGCTAGTGCCGAAGAAGAAGCACAGGTTGAACCCAAGAAAACCATTTTTCAATACCCACACCTTTGGTTTGGGATGCTCACTTTATTTGTATATGTTGGCGCTGAGGTGATAGCTGGAGATACTATTATTGCCTATGG
>CAJWDI010000087.1:0-6425 GCA_913031185.1 uncultured Flavobacteriaceae bacterium
TCAGCCGTATTTCCTCTCGATACAATTTAAAGCGTCGCATTAAACTTTATGGCAATAGAGTCCGCCCGCACAAAGGAACAGATTTTGCTGCTGCAGTAGGAACCCCCATCTTAGTCACAGCAAATGGGACTGTTGTAGAATCTGCAAGGCGTGGCGGTAATGGCAACTACGTTAAGATTCGCCACAATGCCACATATTCGACCCAATACCTTCACATGAGCAGGCGGCTTGTAAAAGTAGGCGATTTTGTGAAGCAAGGTGATGTGATTGGTAAAGTCGGAATGACTGGCAACACTAGTGGCCCCCATGTTTGTTACCGTTTTTGGAAAAATGGGCGTCAAGTAGATCCCTTTCGTCAGAAACTTCCAGACGCAAAAGCACTTTCAGAAAAGTATAAATCGGATTTTCTTGAGTATATTGCACCCCTAAAACAACAACTAGATTCAATCAATTAATTCTATTTAATTTAAAATGAGCTTAAAATCCATTGATCCCACACAAACGCATGCTTGGAAAAAGCTACAGACCCATTTTGAAGCCGTCAAAGATGCCCATATGTCTTCTTGGTTCATAAATAACCCCGGTCGAGTCTCAGAGATGAGCATTGAGTGGGATGATTTTTTTATAGATTATTCTAAAAATAGAATTACTGCCGAAACCCTGTCACTACTCAATGAATTGGCAGAAGAAGTTCAGTTAAGCGACGCCATTTCTAAGTATTTTGATGGCGAAAAAATTAATAAAACCGAAGGTAGAGCAGTTCTACATACTGCACTTAGAGCTCCAAAAGATTGCGAAGTTTTATTTGAAGGCAGTAATATTATTCCTGAAATTCATGAGGTCAAAAATAAGATCAAGCAGTTTTCAGAAGCGGTGATTAGTGGCCAGAGAAAAGGCTTTACAAACCGTGCTTTTACCGATGTTGTAAACATTGGAATCGGGGGTTCAGATTTGGGTCCTGCCATGGTTGTTGATGCACTTTCTTATTATGGCAATCATTTGAAAGTACATTTCGTTAGCAATGTAGATGGCGATCACGTGAGTGAAGTTTTAAAAGGTTTAAATCCGGAGACCACTCTTTTTGTTATCGTATCCAAGACTTTTACGACTCAAGAGACCCTTTCCAATGCAACGACCATCAAGCAATGGTTTTTACAAAAGGCAACTCAGGCCGATATTGCGAAACAATTTGTGGCCGTTTCTACTAATATTGAAAAAGTAAAGGCTTTTGGGATTGACCCTCAAAATATATTTCCGATGTGGGATTGGGTTGGCGGACGATTTTCTCTTTGGAGTGCCGTGGGATTGAGCATCAGTTTGGCTGTTGGTTTTGACCATTACGACAACATGCTTAAAGGCGCCCATAAAATGGACACACATTTTAAGGAAGCCCCTTTCGAAAAAAACATCCCCACTTTGTTGGCCATGATCAGTATTTGGTATAATAATTTTTTTAATGCTGAAAGTGAAGCCATCATTCCATACACTCAATATCTAAATCAGTTTGCCACCTATTTACAACAAGCCGTTATGGAGAGTAATGGAAAAAGTATTGATCGCAATGGGAATAAAGTGCAATTTCAAACTGGAAATCTTATTTGGGGAGAACCTGGCACCAATTCACAGCATGCTTTTTTTCAACTGATTCATCAGGGCACAAAACTAATACCAGCAGATTTCATTGGATTTTCAAAAGCATTACACGGCAATCAAGACCATCAAGACAAACTCATGTCTAACTTTTTTGCACAGACTGAAGCTTTACTCATGGGAAAAAATAAGGCTGTTGTGGTTGAAGAAGGGACCGCTTCAGAAATTATTCCGTACAAAATATTCGACGGTAATCGCCCAACGAACACCGTTTTTATAGAAAAATTAACCCCAGAAAGTTTGGGTAAACTCATTGCCTTGTACGAGCACAAAATATTTGTGCAAGGGATTGTATGGAACATCTTTAGTTACGATCAATTTGGCGTAGAACTTGGAAAACAATTGGCGGGTAAAATTCTAAAAGAATTTTCTGAAGAAAACCCAGCGACACACGACGCTTCAACAGCAAATCTCATTGCACGTTACAAAAACATTCGATAGCTATGTCAAAACAACACTACCCTCAGTGTTTTCTGACCATCAAGCTATTTTGTTATCAAAATTCTCGTAGTTTTGTAGTAGTATCCGTATTAAAAGCATGATTAAAACAGCACACTCTTATTGGGCTTATTTGGTTTTAGCAGTATTATTATTGGCGGTTTGTAGAGCCATTTCTGGTGTTGCGATGAACAAAGAATACAGTCCTAAAATGTTTCAGGCTGCTTTGTTTGCACTCATTGTTACCCATACTCAGCTACTCATTGCATTTTTACTGTATTTTTCATCCAGTCGTTTCTCTTTGTGGTTTGAACTAGGGATAAGCGAGGTAATGAAAGTTCCGGCGCACCGCATGTATTTAGTGGAACACCCCATCACTAATATATTAGCGGTTGTTCTGATTACCCGCGGCTACTCCAAACATAAAAAGAAACGGCTTTCAAATCCTAAATACAAAACTCTTGCTATTCATTACAGCCTTGCTTTGTTATTAATACTTTCAAGAATTCCATGGAAGGCTTGGTGGTATTTGTAAAATTTATTTAACCCAAACACAACCCTTTTTACAAATGAAGTTTTTTTATTATTTCATATTGGCATCTTTAGTTCTGCAAGGACAAGCGCCCCATGAACACACGCCTTGGGATTTAGAGGGGGCACAAGCGCGTATTGAAACTCACAGAAAAGGGGAGGCCCAGCTTAAATTCGTATTTCCAGAAAAAGTTGTCGGCGATACGATTCAATTGCATTTTGAGCTCGTCAGTCACGAATTTAATTTTGGCGTTTCCATGACCCAATTAGGAAGTTTTGCCGGAACACCTTATTTTGAAAAATACAAGGATTATACCAAGGCGCTTTTCAACTTTGTGACGGTCGGTTTCTACTGGGCTGCTTATCACAGGGACCGAAAAGACCTTGATCGCTTTGATGCCTATTTAAAAGGCAATATCAAATGGGCCATCGAAAATAACCTAAAAGTCAAAGGGCATCCTTTGCTATGGCATGAGTCTTTGCCAAAGTGGGTTGTTGACTTTAAAGATTCAGAAAAACTAGATTCTATTATTAAAAATAGAATACGATATCTTATAGAGTCCAACCCTGAAATAAAATATTGGGATGTTTATAATGAACCCGTCGCAGTTTTTAAAGCGCATGTTTCTCCCAGTGGTGTAACGCGTTGGGTTACTCACAAGGGAGGAATTGAAAGCGCGATGAAGGATCTTTACGATTTTGTAAACACAGTAGATTCTACAAAAACATACACCAATAACCATTACAATCCATCGGAACCTTCTTTTTTAGCTCTAAATAAATATTTGAATGACCATGGTGTGGAATACGATGCTGTTGGGATGCAGGCACATATGCAAACCAATGCAGGTGTATTATCTGAGGACGCTTTATGGAAATTACTTAACGATTATGAAAGTCTTGGAAAGGACATTCAATTTACAGAACTTACAGTGACTAGCTCTAGACGTTTTAACGATTGGCGTGACCATCAGGTCTTTTTAAAGCAAAGAACCGAAAAAATAAAAAAGGGTCAAACCATGAACTTGCCAAGTTTACCAGAGTATGAAAACTACCAGTCAGATTATATCAAAGATTTTTACACCCTTGTTTTTAGCCATCCCAGTGTGACTTCTTTGACCTTTTGGAACCTTACCGATAGAAACGCCTGGCGAGGTCATGCCGGGGGCTTATTGGATGAAAATTTAGAACCAAAAAAAGCCTACTACACTCTAAAAAACCTGATTAAAAACAAATGGCATACTTCGGTTACAAAAACAATAAAATTAGGAGAAACACTAACTTTTAATGGATTTTATGGAGATTACAGCGGGGAAATTCTAGTTAATGGGAATTACTATAGTTTTGATTTTAATCATTCAAAAAAAAGGACTAACCCCACAGAGGTTAACTTAACTAAGCTTCAAAAGCATTAGTAACCAATTTGGTTCGAGTTTTAGAATGGGATTAAAGTAAGTTCTTACACTTTAACGATCTCGGGATGATTTTAAAAAATCTTTACTGGATTTCTTTAATGACATGCACAAAAACTGGGAAGTGGTCACTGTAGCCACCCGTAAATCCGCCCCATGAAAAACTTCGGAACGGATAGCCTTTGTATTGGCCTTTTTTGGTAATTAGAAATTGCGCGTTAAAAATACCAGCCTTGTAAAAGCGAAATGAAGAATAGTCTTCTTCAAGTAGCGGTTTGGATACAATAATTTGGTCAAATAAACTCCAAGCATCTCTGTAGGCATTGGAGCCCAATCCTTTCTTAAAAAAACTTTCCATTGGATTAAATAGTTCTTTAAAACCAACTTTCCTTTTATCGCCTTTGGTCTTTAATACCTTTTTCAAACTGGAATTTGTAGGGTTGTCGTTGAGGTCTCCCATTACAAATATTTTAGCATAGGGGTCTTCCATTTGAAGGGAATCTACAAGCCGTTTATTGACTGCAGCGGCAGCCTCACGTTTGGAGCGGCTTCTAGCCTCTCCACCACTTCTTGAGGGCCAGTGGTTGACAAGAACGTGAATCAAATCTTCTTCAAGGTAACCGCTCACCAACAGCACATCCCTTGTATAGTCGCGACCATCGGAACTGTTATCACTTAGTTTTGTTTGATGTGCACTTGAACTTAAGGGGCGAAATAAAGCTTTTTGGTACATCAACGCTACATCGATTCCACGCTCATCGGGGGAGTCGTAATGAACTATCCCATAGTTTTTAGTAAGCAAGGCAGGATCGTTTGCTAAATCTTCAATAACTGCGCGGTTCTCAACCTCACATATCCCAATGACAGCTGGGCTGTTATTTGAGGTCTTAGCGCCAATTTTTGAAATTACATCGGCCATATTTTGTACTTTCTTTTGGTAAATTTCTTCCCGCGCTGTTTTCAGCTCCATCATGGGACTGCGTTCATCAAATTTTGTCGTATCGTTGATGGTATCAAACAGGTTTTCAACATTGTAGAATGCGACGGTATGGACTTTGAAAGTGCGTTTTTTCTGAGCTTCAATTTTCGAAACGAAAAAGAATAAAATAAATATTAATACGTTGTGATATTTTCTGTTCGATGTTTTCAATTTGTTACTAAATTTGATGATTATTTTATATATCAAAAGTATTAATTTTAAAATAAGAAACGTACATTTGTTTAACATATCTGTTCAAATGTTCTAAGATATTCTTCAATAAAATTAATCACTTATGAAAAAACAAATTTTGAGCTTTATGTTTGTCTGTTTTGCAAGCATCTACAGTTTTGCACAGCAAACGACTATTCGTGGTATTGTCAAAGACATGATGACCTCCCAGCCTATTGATGCGGTATTGGTTCAATTGGAAGGCACTGATTTGAGTACAATAACGGACAACCAAGGCGCATTTGCTTTTGTTTTGGATGTTCCATTAGGAGAACAAATCCTTTTACTTAGTAAAAATGGTTTTTTGACTGCACGTTATCCTATTGTGGTATCCGAAGGCAGCAACCTTAGTCTTCCCGATTTAATGATTGAGTTCGACGACTCAGATGATGACCTTTTTACAATAACGCTTTCAGACGATGAGCTCAATAGTGACTCTAGTGGCGCCGATAATATTTCTGGTCTTTTATCAGCCTCAATGGATATATTTCAAAGAACTGCTGCTTTTGAATTTAGTCAGTCATTTTTTAGGATGCGAGGTCTAAATACAGATAACGGCACTGTTTTAATGAACGGAATTGAAATGAACAAATTATTTGACGGACGTCCACAATGGAGTAATTGGGGAGGAATCAATGATGTTCTTAGAAGCCAGGAGCTTAGCGTAGGTCTATCTCCTTCTGCATATAATTTTGGAGGACTACTTGGTTTAACAAATATCAATTTACGGGCTTCCAACTACAGATCTGGGGGTCGTGTTACTTATTCTTCTTCAAACAGAAGTTATACTAACCGTTTGATGGCCTCTTATGCCTCGGGCATGTTGGATGGTGGTTGGGCCTATGCCTTTACCTTGGGCAGACGCTGGGGGGATGAAGGCTTTCAAGATGGGACCTTTTATGACGCCAATTCCTTTTTTGTTTCTGTTGAAAAGAAAATAAACGACAAGCACAGTTTGAATCTCGTTGGGTTTTATACCCCCAACCGCCGTGGAAAATCTTCTCCAAATACCCAAGAAGTTTTTGACCTTAAGGGTACTGCTTACAATGAGTATTGGGGCTGGCATGATGGAGAGAAACGAAATTCTAGAATTCGACGTATCGCAGAACCTGTAATCATGCTGAACCACTATTGGGATCTTTCAGAATCATCAAGTTTAAATACAAATGTTTCATACCAGTTTG
>CAJWDI010000088.1:0-6026 GCA_913031185.1 uncultured Flavobacteriaceae bacterium
AGCACCCTTCATTCTTAAAGGTCATTCCACAAGAAGAATTAATGGAAAATGAACGCCTTAACAAACAACGAAATTGGTAAACACCATAATTTTAATCTCGCTCTATTATTTTTAATTCTTTATAGTTGTTTTTTAATTTTTTAAGAAGAATCCCATATACCAAGTAATAAAACCCAAGAAGCAAAGCTGTAAGGATAGCCATCATCACAAGTGTTGTAGCCAACATAATTCCGTAAAAGATGTAATAATCTCCAGAAGCCGTGAAATCGGCGGTAAGTGAGGCAACATCAGGGTTGTTATTGAGTTCTATAAATAGTCCAATAACAATGGAAATGTACAAGAAAAGTAGATTAAAAATCACGTAATGTTTGACTGTTTTTCGCGTTTTGAGAATTTGCTCCATCAATCCTTTTGAATTTGCTGTTGTAGAGATTGATTTGTAATTCTTATAGAACATAAAGAAAAAATAAAAAAGGACCCCATATCCAATTACAATGAGCGGTGTGGTCAAGTGGTCCATTTCATATTGGTCAAAACGTTGTTGTGCTTCATTATCTTTGATCACGAAGCTCAGTAGTGACCAAAAAGCAAATTCAATTAGACTAAAAATAAAAATCCTTTTTACAATAGATGAAGATTTTTTGTGTAACAGTTTGTAAATTTCCTCTTTACTAAGTTTGGGAAAGTTTAAGTTTTCCTGCCAGTCCTTTTTTAAGCGTTTTAATTCATCCATAATCAAGGATTTAACTGTTTTTTTAATTTATTCTTAATGCGATTCATTTTAACACGTGCATTGACTTCTGTAATGCCAATGGTGTCACTAATTTCCTTATAGGACTTATCTTCCAAATAGAGGAAAATGACTGCTTTATCAATGTCATTCAGTGCTTTTACCGCTTTGTATATCGATTTGAGTTGTTGGTCTTCTGAGTCATCATAAGATTCACTTTGAGGTACTTTATATGCCACATCCTCAAAACTGAAGCTCTGAATTCTTCGTTTGGATTTTCTGTACAGCGTAATGGCAGTATTTATACCTACACGGTACATCCATGTACTGAATTTGGAGTCCCCTCTAAATTTTGGATAAGCTTTCCAAAGTTGGATGGTAATTTCTTGAAATAAGTCTTTGTGTTCTGCATCACTCTTGGTATATAAACGACAGATTTTATGAATAAAGTTCTGATGTTTTTCTACAAGTGATACAAATTCGTTTTGGTTGGCCAATTTCAAGTATTCTAAAATAAGTTTTTAATAAGACGCTGTTTGATTCAAACTGTTACAGTTTATCATATATTTACTCTTCTTCTATTCTGTTTTCATCAAAAGCGGAGGGTAAAAGTTTAGGAATGAATTTAATAAAAATGGGCAATAAAATAGCACCTCCGGGAAGCATGAAAATGGCCAGACTTGGAATGGATTTTATGATGTCCATCATTTGCTCTTGCATTTGTTCCTGTTCTTTTTCATTCAGGTCTCTTAGGGTGGACTCAGATAATAATTTCACTAGATCTTTACTTTCTTTTAACTCTTGATACAAGCGCTTGCTGTTTCTAGTAATTAGTTTCTTTACAACACTTGAAGAGTGGTCGTATAACCTTTTGGCAAGATTTTGGGTGCTCAATAAACTGATTTTATTTTCGTAGCGTTTATAAAACACATTTACACTAATAATTGCCTCATTAATTGCAGACTCACTGAGTTTAAATTTTTTTGAAAATTCACTAAAAAATTCTTGTTCACCACGGCCAATTTTGAAATCATTCCATGTAGCCATACACGTTAAATCGAGTAAGTAAAATCGTTCTAATTCTGAAAACTGATTTAAATTTAATGCAGCATAACTGTTGTTTTTAGATTTTGATAGGCGCAATGATGCCTCAAACAATCTGATTAAGCTTTCGTCATAATTGTTTTTTTTACTTTTGGAGTTGAGTGCTTTTGTAACTACAGTTCTTATTGAATTTTCTAATTCCAAAAGGTATTTCTTGGCATGATTGGGGTTTTTCAAAAACGCATTATAGGCCAAAACATCCATAAAAAGCAAGGCATTGGTGACAAATAGGCTAAAGTTTTTTGAAAAAATATTATTATCCGTTTGAATTCGTTTATTAAGAATAGATTCTACATCATCCCCTAATATCCCATTAATGAAGTTTGATTTGTGAAATCCAATGGTTTCGTAAAATGTTTTTAGTGTGGTTTCAAAATTGGTGTTGTCTTTAGAATGACAGTTGTAAGTGGCTAAGAGTGCCCATGCAAAATTAATTTTACAACATTCTTCTTGATTAAAATCTTTGCTTTTGAGATCCGTAATCAGCACTGAAACATTACTGCCATATATAAATCCAATTGATTTTAGCGCCGGGTAGAGCTTTGCTAAAGTTTCAGCTTTCGCATCATTTTTCTCTGCAAATTTTAATAATTTTTTTAACCAACCTCTTGCCGATGGGTTCATTTTTAAGAAATTTAAAAATTTTATGTTTTTTTCAATCCTTCAACTCAAATACAATCATGAAAACACTTTCAAGAATTGTAGTAAAAGTTTAATTTTTCATAAAGTTAAATAATTAATAAGATTGTACAATCCAAAAAATCAATTCTGTTTTTTTTTGAGTTTTTTTAGATTTACATAGTAATCAGAATCTATTTCAATTTTCGATACAGTTGTTGCCGTAGTTTGCCAGGATTCTGTAGGGTAGAGCCACAGACTTTGTTCTTTACTCATGAGCTCTACCGGCATGTCAAAACCACTCACTACATTATTCCATCTGTAGTTTAGTTTTCCTCCATCAATTCTATATTCTAGTACAGGAATTCGGACATCTCTTAAGTATTGATTGAAAAAGAATTTCAAATTCCATCCAATTTCTTTTGATAGAAAGGATTCAATCTGCAGTGAGGAGACGGTCTGGTGGTAAAATTCAGTATTCATTTTTCGAAGTATTTGTCGCCATTTTTCATCATCTTTTGTCAACTGCCGCAGCATATGAATCATATTAGCACCTTTGTAATACATATCTGATGAGCCTTCGTTATTTACTCCGTAATCTCCAATCAAAGAGCGGTCATTTTGAATGCGCTTTCGCGTTCCAATGACATAGGCCGATGCAGCTTCTTTTCCATAATAATAATCTAGGTATAGATTTTCAGCGTAAGCTGTAAAACCCTCGTGAATCCACATGTCAGCAATGTCTTTGTTTGTAATATTATTTGCAAACCATTCATGACCCGATTCATGTACAATGATAAAGTCAAATTTTAAACCCCAACCAGTTCCTGATAAATCACGGCCTAAATAGCCGTTTTTAAATTGATTTCCATAAGTGACAGAGCTTTGATGTTCCATCCCTAAATAAGGGACTTCTACCAATTTATAACTGTCTTCATAGAAAGGATAGGGCCCCAACCAATATTCAAAAGCTTTCATCATTTTTGGGGCTTCTAAAAACTGTTTTTTTGCTTTTTCTAAGTTGGGCCTTAATACATAATAATTCATATCTAAACTTCCTTTTTCCCCATTATATTTCTCTGAAAAATTAACATAATCTCCAATGTTTATGTTAACACCATAATTGTTTATTGGATTTGAGACAGACCAAGTGTAGGTCGCAGTAGTATCATGTTTTGAAACATTAATTAGGCGTCCGTTTGAAACGGCCATCAAATGTTTCGGCACATTGACACGAATTTTCATACTGTCTACTTCGTCGTACATATGGTCTTTATTAGGCCACCAAACACTAGCGCCAACTCCCTGGCAAGCGGTGGCAATAAAATCGGTTCCACCTTGATCTTTTCCCCATATGAAACCGCCATCCCATGGCGGACGAACAGCGGCTTTGGGGTGGCCCTCAAAATGAACGTCAATACTGTTAATACTATTTTTTAGTTGTGGGGCTTCGAGTTGTATATAATGCGCGTTGCCATCATGGTCAATTTTTAAAGATTTTCCTCCTTGGGTTGCTTTGGTCAACTGCATTGGCGGTTGCAAATCAATTTGTAGTCTTTTATTTGCTTCTAAAACTTTATAGTGAATGGTGTTTTTCCCATGAATTGATTTTGTTTTTGGATCTACAGTAACTTCAAGCTTGTAATATTTTAAATCCCACCAACTTCTTTCTTTAGTGATAGATCCACGAACGGAGTCTTGTTTTGTATACACCTGTGCTGAAAACTTCGGTTGAACACAAAAAAAATATAGAAGGGTTAAAATATAGGTTTGTCTCACGGATCTGTTATTTTAGGATAGATTTTTTTCTCTCTCTATCAAAGATAAGTTTAATTTTTATTTTCGGATAAAAAACGCCCTCACTCAAGTGAGGGCGTTTCAACTAACCAACTAAACTGCGTATGCTTTTAAAAACAGTACGCATTCTCTTTACTAACCTTATCTGAAATGTTGCTTCTGAGCCTCGCAACATTGGGATAGTGTGTATATTTTGTGAATCGCTTTAGGCCCATGAGCATCATGCGTTGTTCATCTCCTTCTGCAAAAGACACAATCCCATTTTTTGCACTTTTTGTGATGATGTCAACTGCGTTGTAAAGATAAAGTTGACTCATTTCAATTTGATGTTTTTGAGATTCTGCTCCAAATCGGTGCATGTTTTTTTCTGTTCTTAAAATGGCCGATTCTGCCATATAGATTTCAATTAGAATGTCCGCTGCACTTATAAGAAGTTGCTGATGCTCTTCAATTTTAGGACCAAATTTTTGAATACCTGCACCCGCTACCATCAAAAAAACTTTTTTTAAGTTCTTTAAAATGGTTTTTTCTTGAGACAATGGTGCGCTGTAATCAGGTGTTTCAAAAGAAGGGATTCCCAAAAGCTCTTCTTGTACTTTCATGGCTGGCCCCAGGAGATCGACATGGCCTTTCATTGCTTTTTTAATTAACATTCCAATGCTAATCATTCGGTTGATTTCATTGGTCCCTTCATAAATTCTAGCAATTCTAGCATCTCTCCAAGCTGCTTCCATTGGGGTGTCTTTTGAAAAGCCCATACCGCCAAAAATTTGAATGCCTTCGTCGGCACAGTTCTGTACATCTTCTGAAACTGCAACTTTCAATATGGAACATTCAATAGCATATTCCTCAACCCCTTTCAGTTCTGCTTCCTGATGCGTATTTCCATTTTCAATACGCATAGCGATGCGGTCTTCAATGTTTTTGGCCGCTCTGTAACTTGCCGATTCACAGACATAGGTGTTTGTGACCATTTCAGCCAATTTATATTTGATAGCGCCAAATTCGGCAATAGGGGTTTTGAATTGTTTTCGTGCGTTGGCATAGACAACCGCATCTGTGGTGATTCTGCGCTGCGAATCAATACAAGCAGCCGCTAATTTAATGCGGCCTATATTGAGGGCATTCATGGCGATTTTAAATCCATTTTGACGCTCTGACAACATGTTTTCAACAGGTACTTTGGTGTCGTTAAAAAAGACTTGTCGTGTCGATGAGGCGTTGATTCCAAGTTTATCTTCTTCTTCTCCTAAAATAATCCCGTTTGTAGTGTCATTTTCAACAATAAAACCAGTTATGTTTTGATCATCTTCAATCCGAGCAAAAACTATGAAGACATTGCAAAAACCCGCATTAGAAATCCACATTTTTTGTCCTGTTATGTTGTAAAATTTTCCATCTTTACTGAGGGTAGCCGTGGTCTTCCCTGAATTGGCATCGCTACCTGCACCGGGCTCAGTAAGGCAATAGGCCCCAAACCACTCTCCAGAGGCCAGTTTTGGTACGTATTTTTGTTTTTGTGCTTCTGTACCATACAATGTGATGGGCATGGTTCCAATCCCGGTATGTGCACCAAAGGCCGTACTGAAGGACCCAGTTCCACTGGAGATATATTCACAAACAAGCATTGTGGAAACAAAGCCCATGTCTAAGCCTCCGTAGGCCTCAGGAACAGAAACACCAAGAAAACCCATTTCACCAGCTTTGCGCATGACTGCTTCTGTAAGCGCATAGTCCTTGGCCTCAAATCGGTCGCGTTTTGCAATGACTTCTCTTT
>CAJWDI010000089.1:0-5966 GCA_913031185.1 uncultured Flavobacteriaceae bacterium
GGATTGTATTCAATAAGATTGACCTTACTAGGGGCAAATTTGCAAAAATCAATCAATGCTAAAATGTCTTTGGTTTTATCATTAACACCTTCCCAAACAACATACTCGTAAGTTATTCTTCGCTTGGTCTTGGCATACCAAAATTCTAAAGCTTCCCGCAATTCCTTTAATGGAAATGATTTGTTAAAAGGCATGATTTGAGTCCGAACCTCATCAATGGCCGAGTGTAAAGAGACTGCAAGGTTAAATTTAACGGCATCTTCCGCCATTTTTTTTATCATTTTTGGGATTCCAGAAGTGGAGACAACAATGCGTTTGGGAGACATCCCCAAGCCTTCATCCGAAGTGATTTTATCGATGGCTTTTAAAACATTATTGTAATTCATAAGAGGTTCACCCATCCCCATAAATACAATATTTGTAAGCTTTTTATTATGATATAGGCGGCTTTGTTTATCAATGGCCACCACTTGATCATAAATTTCATCGGGATTTAGATTTCGCATCCGTTTAAGCCTTGAAGTCGCACAAAATTTACAATCCAAACTACAACCTACTTGAGAGGACACACAAGCTGTAGTGCGCTTGGCCGTAGGAATTAAAACCGATTCTACAATAAGACCATCGTGAAGGCGCACAGCATTTTTAATCGTTCCATCGCTACTGCGTTGCATGGTATCCACTTCAATGTGATTGATTGTAAAAGAGGCTTCAAGCAATTGCCTATTTTGTTTTGAAATATTGGTCATATCCTCAAAACGATATACGCCCTTTTTCCAAAGCCATTCATAAACTTGTTTCCCCCGAAAAGCTTTCGCTGAATTTTGGGTGAAAAAAGCCATCAAATCTTCTTTAGATAGCGCTCTTATGTCTTTTTTAACGATACTCACAATAAAAAAAAAGCCTCACTAAGAGGCTTTGTATATTTATAAAATTAGCATGGCATCGCCATAACTGTAAAATTTATATTTTTCTTTGACTGCCTCTTCGTAGGCTTTCATTACAAAATCATAGCCTCCGAAAGCAGCTGTCATCATTAAAAGTGTAGACTTTGGTGTATGAAAATTGGTAATCATACAGTTGGCTATTGAAAATTCATAAGGCGGAAAAATAAATTTATTAGTCCACCCTGAAAATTCATTCAGAGTCGCACTGGATGAAACGGAACTTTCAATGGAGCGCATCACTGTGGTACCAACAGCACATATTCGACGTTTCCCAGCCAAGGCCTTGTTAATTGTTTTTGTCGCATCTTCACCAATAATAATTTCTTCACTGTCCATTTTATGCTTGGACAGGTCTTCTACTTCAACGGGGTTAAAAGTACCCAACCCAACATGCAAAGTAACTTCTGCGAAATCAATGCCCTTGATTTCAAGGCGTTTTAAAAGGTGTTTTGAAAAATGAAGCCCGGCAGTGGGTGCAGCAACCGCGCCTTCGTTTTTAGCATATATAGTTTGGTAACGGTCCTCATCTTGGGGCTCAACTTCTCTTTTTATATATTTTGGAAGCGGGGTCTGACCAAGCTCATTTAACTTGGAGCGAAACTCGTCATAAGAACCATCAAATAAGAAGCGTAAGGTTCTGCCTCTTGAAGTGGTATTGTCAATGACTTCAGCTACTAAACTTTCATCCTCACCAAAATACAGTTTGTTTCCAATTCTAATCTTACGAGCCGGATCTACCAGTACATCCCAAAGGCGTTGTTCTGAATTGAGCTCACGAAGCAAGAATACTTCTATTCGCGCACCGGTTTTTTCTTTATTGCCAAACAAACGTGCAGGGAATACTTTGGTGTTGTTTAAGATCATCACATCGTCTTGCTCAAAATAATCGATGAGATCTTTAAAGTATTTATGTTCTATGGTTTGTTTTTCCCTGTTCAAAACCATCAAGCGTGCTTCATCTCTATTCTCTGAAGGGTATTCAGCTAGGAGGTCGTCGGGTAATTCAAAACTAAAGTGGGATAATTTCATGGGTTCATTTTTTTACAAGTCGCAAATATACAATCGCAGCAGGGGGGTTGTCAAGTATTATAGGATTTATTTTTATTTATTGTATTTCAACACCTAGCGTTTCAAGATCTTTCCAGAAATTGGGATAGGATTTTGAAACGACCTCCGCGTCTTCAATATACAGGTCTGTTCTTAGCGCAAGCGGAGCGAATGCCATGGCCATACGGTGGTCATTGTAAGTGGCGATATGCGCCATTGAATTTAGGACATTGGGGGGATTTAGGGAAAGACTGTGGTCGGTAATTTCAACATTAGACCCCAATTTCTTAATTTCATTTTGAAGGGCTACCAAGCGGTCCGTTTCTTTGATTTTTAAAGTATGTAACCCCGTCAACTCACAAGGGATTTTCAGCCCCAGGCAACTGACAGTGATGGTTTGAGCGATATCTGGAGCATCTGATAAGTTCAAGTTCAGACAACTTGGCAAATTGGTTCCAATTTTTTTCAATGAAAGTGTGGTGCCATCAAATTTGCTTTGAACGCCTAATTGTTTGTAAATATCAATTAAAACAGCATCGCCTTGAAGACTGTTAGATTTATAAGAACTGAGATCAATTTGTGTCCCAATTGGACTCAAGGCAACCAGGCTGTAAAAATAGGAGGCTGAAGACCAATCCGATTCAACTGTAAATGTTTTTGAAACCTCTTTTCGAAAAGACTCAACCTTTATAGTATGCGCTTCAAAACTTGTTCTAATCCCTAAATTTTCCAACAATGCCAAAGTCATTTTAATATATGGTGTCGAGGTGATTTTACCCTCTAAATGTAATGTCAGACCATTTTCTAGGGTTGGAGCAATCAGCATCAAGGCGGAGATATACTGGCTGCTCACATTGGCCTTAAGAGACACCTTGTCATTAGAGAGATTTTTTCCTTTAATCAAAATTGGAGGATAGCCTTCATTTTTTGTGTAAGTGATGGATGCGCCCAAGGAAGTGAGTGCGTCCACTAATATTTTAATTGGACGCTCTTGCATTCGCTTAGACCCTGTCAAGGTGGTGGTTTTTCCAACGCGAGTAGCAAAATAAGCCGTTAAAAATCGCATGGCAGTTCCGGCATGGTGGATGTCCACCAATGAGCCTTTGGAAGCGATTGCTTTTTGCATCAATTGGCTGTCGTCAGAATTTGATAAATTATTTATTTTTAGTCCACTATAAAGTGCTTGTAAAAGCAAAACTCTGTTAGATTCACTTTTAGAGCCTGTAATTTTAAGTACTGAAAAGGGAGTTATTTTTGACTTTTTTAAAAAAATTTGCACAGTTATTTTAGCTTGTTATTGGCATGGTGACGATCGTGATCGCGTTTGGTTTTTAGTTTTAATTTGGCATCAAAAGCCGTTTGTAAATCTACCCCGGTTTGGTTGGCCAGACACAAAACTACAAAAAGAACATCGGCCAACTCCTCTCCTAAGTCTTTGCTTTTATCGGACGCTTTTTCGCTTTGTTCGCCATAGCGGCGGGCAATGATTCGAGCAACCTCACCAACTTCCTCTGTAAGCTGAGCCATGTTGGTCAATTCATTAAAATAGCGAACCCCGTGGGTTTTTATCCATTGGTCCACAATTTTTTGTGCATTTTGAATGTTCATCATTCTTGATTTTACCTTTTACTAAATTAAGTATTGTGGCTCTGATTTCAAATAAAAACCACTAAAATTATTCACGGTTTTTAGTGTCAATTATAAGAGTAACTGGACCGTCATTTTGAAGCGAAACTTGCATATTCGCACCAAAAATTCCGGATTGAATTTCTTTTCCTAAATCAATCTCCAATTGTTTTATAAACTGTTGATAAAGCGGGATTGCAATATCGCGTCGTGCAGCTTTTATGTAGCTAGGGCGATTACCTTTTTTGGTCTGGGCGTGTAAGGTAAACTGGCTTATAACCAGAGCCGTACCATTTTGTTCTTTTAGGGATAGGTTCATTACTCCATTATTGTCATCAAATATTCTAAGGTTTACAATTTTTTTACTTAACCATTTAAGGTCTTCTAAAGTATCTGCGGGAACGATTCCTAAGAATATCAAAACGCCTTCATCGATTTGGCCTTCAATCTTCTGATCTACAGCAACACTGGCTTGTGAAACTCTTTGGATGACTGCTCTCATTGTAAATCGTATGAATCGGTTCGGTAGTTCGCATCTTCACCTTCAAGAATTTGCAAATACGATTTGTAACGTGAAGTCGCAATACGACCCGCATCCAAAGCGGCCTTTACTGCGCACTGAGGTTCGTGAAGGTGTTGGCAATTGTGGAACTTACATTGGGATTTAATGGCAAACATTTCGGGGAAATACTGATCTAGTTCTGCGGAATCCATATCGACTACACCAAAGCCTTTGATACCAGGGGTGTCGATGATGTGAGCACCAAAACTCAAATCAAACATTTCAGCAAAAGTAGTAGTGTGTTGGCCTTGATGGTGCATTTCTGAAATGGCTTTTGTTTTTAGATTTAGAGCAGGTTCAATGGCATTGACCAAAGTTGATTTTCCAACCCCAGAATGGCCTGAAAACATACTGGTTTTATCTTTCATTATGGCCTTAAGTGCATTTAAATTAATGTCCTTTTTTGCAGAAATCTTCAAATAATCATATCCTATTTTAGAGTAGGTTTGAATTAAATCTTCAACAATAATTTCACGCTCATGATTGTAAAGATCCATTTTATTAAACAGCAAAACAGCTTTGATGCCATAGGCTTCAGCAGTGACCAAAAAACGATCGATAAAACTGGTAGATGTTGGTGGACTGTCAATAGTAATCAGCAAAAAAACTTGGTCTATATTGCTGGCTATGATATGGGTTTGCTTAGAAAGATTGACAGATTTTCTAACAATATAGTTTTTACGGTTGTGGATGTTGGTAATAACACCCGTTTCAATGTTATTGCTTGTTTCCATGTCAAAATCAACAACATCCCCTACCGCAATAGGATTGGTACTTTTAATCCCTTGTATGCGAAACTTACCTTTGATGCGACACTCAAAGAAAGTGCCATCAAAGGCCTTTATTGTATACCAACTCCCCGTGGATTTATAAACCGTTCCTGTCATATGTTATAATGCGAATCATAAAACAAAGAAACAAATTTCTTTTCACTCTATTTTCAAATGAACTTTATATAAAAAAGGCTCGCAATAGCGAGCCTTTTTTTATGCTTTCAAAATTTGCTTTTGATGGTTGATAGACTCTTGGTGAATGGCTTTAAAAAGTTTTAAAATAAATTCTTCACTTAAATTGTGCTGCTCACCTTCTAATACCATTTTTCCTAAAATTTCATTCCAACGCTTGCTTTGAAGCACTGCCACGTTTTTCTCTTTTTTAAGTTGTCCAATGGCTTCCGCAACAAGCATTCGCTTCCCAAGGTTTTCCAACAATTGATTATCGGCCACATCAATTTGGGCCCGTAACTTCTGAAGTTCAGCAGTGTAATCGGCTTCGCTAGTGCTTTCTTTTCTAATTTTTAAATCTTTAGTGTACTGAATCAATGTTTCAGGTGTAATTTGCTGAGCAGCATCACTCCAGGCATTGTCTGGGTCGGTATGCGTTTCAATCATCAAGCCGTCAAAATTTAAGTCTAAGGCTGTTTGGCTGACATCAAAAACCATGTCCCGCTTACCGGTAATGTGAGAAGGATCATTAATGAGGGGTAAATCTGGGAATTTTGTTTGCAGCTCAATGGCCAATTGCCATTCGGGATTGTTTCTGTATTTAGACTTCCCATAAGTCGAAAATCCGCGGTGAATAACCCCCAAATTTTGAATGTTTGCAGACTTTAAACGCTCGACAGCACCCAACCAAAGTGCCAGATCTGGATTGACTGGGTTTTTGATCAGGACAATTTTATCCGTACCCTGTAAGGCATCAGCAATCTCTTGAACAATAAAAGGGCTCACCGTCGACCGGGCACCAATCCAAAGCAAATCGATGTCGTGCTCCAAAGCCAATTC
>CAJWDI010000090.1:0-5965 GCA_913031185.1 uncultured Flavobacteriaceae bacterium
GCAAGGGCCTTGGGCATTATTTTTTAAGACACATTGAAAGAAATTCTATTTTGTTGTTTTTGATTCCTGCCGATGCCAATGATGTTAGACAACAATATGATATTTTATTGGATGAACTAAAGCGTTACAACCCTGAAATGTTAGACAAAGAACGCTTGGTGGCCATTTCCAAAAGTGATCTTCTGGACCATGAATTACAAACAGAGCTCAAGGCTGAATTAGACAAGGTATTACCCGTAGACTATTTATTCATTTCGTCGGTTGCTCAAACTGGGATCATGGCCCTGAAAGATTTGCTCTGGGAGCAATTGAACAAGTAGCACACCAGTATTGGTTCGATTTTCAATGTAGACGCTGTTTTAATTTTTATGAAAAAATTTAGTTTTTTTTGGGCCTTTCTGTTTGCAATTACAATGCTAAACGCACAATCTGTTTCAAAGACAGATTTTGGTGTTTTAGAATCCAATTATAAGCTCCAATTAAAAAATAATCCCAACAATCTACTCGCTTTGGAAGCCCTGGGTGATTTGTACGGGGCTCACGGCAAGTGGCAACAAGCTTCAGAGTTGTACAAACAAATTTTAGAGCGAAATTCTGAGAATGCAGCTTACCACTTCAAATATGGAGGCGTTCTGGGTATGATGGCAAAAGAAGGTTCAAAATTTAAAGCCCTTAGCTTAATTAGTCAAGTTAAAAAAGCCTTTTCAAAAGCGGAAATTTTAGACCCAAATCATTGGCTGGTTCAATGGGCTCAAGTAGAATTTTATGCCCAACTACCGGCTATTTTAGGGGGTAGTTTTGAAAAAGCCTGGACCCACGCTGAGCACTTGGAACAATTGTCACAAATTAATGGATTATTTGCAAAAGCCTATATCTCCAATCTTCAAAACAACGCTAAAAACGCAAAAACATACAGTTTAAAAGGCTTGTCTCTACTTTCTAAGTCGGAATGTTATAAGGCCGAATTTGATTCGAAGCTTTCTTGTATTCCCCATAGCAATAATCTACATTATGATATAGGTCTAGCTTTTGAGCGTTACACTTTTAATTTAGAAGAATCCATTAATTTTTTTGTTAAATATATTGAAGACTATACGCCCAAAGATCGTGTAGCATTGGATCAAGTCCACCTAAAAATTGCCAAAATATATATCAAAACAAACCAGATTGAATTGGCTTTGCAAAACATTGATAAGGCTTTACAAATCAACCCAGATTTTGAAAACGCAAAGCTTGAAAAAAAACAAATTTTGAGTCATAAGCAACGATAAATATGAAGCCTAAAGCTTATATTTACTTTAAATAAACAGTTATGAAGGTTCATTTTATTGCCATTGGTGGCGCTGCAATGCACAATCTTGCATTGGCTTTGCATTTGAAAGGCTTTGAGGTTAGTGGCAGTGATGATGCTATTTTTGATCCTTCAAAAGCGCGTTTAAAGGCCTATGGTCTTTTACCCGAAGTCCTGGGTTGGTTTCCTGAAAAAATAACCTCAGATTTAGACGCTATTATCCTCGGGATGCATGCAAAAATAGACAACCCGGAACTGATAAAAGCACAAGCATTAGGTGTAAAAATATACTCCTATCCAGAATTTATTTACGAACAATCTAAAGAGAAAACACGGGTAGTTATCGGCGGTAGTCATGGCAAAACTACCATTACAGCCATGATACTTCATGTGCTTGATTACCACGGTCGGTCTTGTGATTATATGGTAGGTGCGCAGCTGGAAGGATTTGATGTTATGGTACAATTATCGGATGACAATGATTTTATAGTGTTAGAAGGGGATGAGTATTTGAGTTCACCTTTGGATTTAAGACCAAAGTTCCACCATTATAAACCCAATATTGCTCTAATTACCGGAATTGCTTGGGACCACATTAATGTGTTTCCAACGTATGAAAACTATAAAGCGCAATTTTCAATTTTTATAGATTCTATTATAAATGGCGGAAGCATTAGTTACAATAAAGAAGATGCTGAAGTCAGACAACTTGTTGAATACAGTGAGAATCCCATACGAAAGTTTCCCTACAAAACTCCCGAGCACACCATTGAAGCGGGTGTGACTTATTTAGAAACAGATGAAGGTCCCATTCCTTTAGAAGTCTTTGGGGCCCATAATCTCAATAATATAGCAGGTGCCAAATGGATCTGTCAGCATATGGGGATTGATGAAATGGATTTTTATGAGGCCATCGGGTCCTTTTCAGGCGCCAGTAAGCGTCTTGAAAAAATAGCAAGCCACAAATCTACGGTTGTTTATAAAGACTTTGCACATGCTCCCAGTAAAGTTACTGCCACTACAGCTGCGGTAAAGGCGCAATACCCTCACAAGCGCCTGTTGGCCTGTTTGGAATTGCATACTTATAGCAGCCTGAATGAATCTTTTATAGGAAACTATAAAAATGCCTTAGAAAAAGCCGATGAAGCCGTGGTTTTTTATGCACCAAAGGCTTTAGAAATAAAACGAATGAAAGCCTTAGACCCTGCCCAAATTACAAAGGCTTTTGAACATCCCAATTTAAAGATTTACACAGAGCCTTTGGCTTTTCAGGATTTTTTAAAACAGCAAAGTTACACCAATACCGCGCTTCTCTTAATGAGTTCAGGGAATTATGGTGGGTTGAATTTTGACAGCTTAAAAACCATGATTATGTAGCACAACTATAACTTCAAAAAACAACATTATGCCCCATAAAAACCTCACCATTAAGCAATGGTCTCCTTCCGATCAACCCAGAGAAAAATTAAGAGATCAAGGCGCTCGATTTTTAAGTAATGCAGAGCTTATTGCCATTCTCATTGGCTCTGGAACCCTAGACGTTAGTGCGGTAGATTTGTCTAAAATTATATTGTCCAGTGTCCAAAATAATTTGAATGCTTTGGGTAAACTGTCTTTAAAAAAGCTCATGCAATTTAAAGGAATAGGGGAGGCCAAAGCGATCAAAATTACAGCCGCTATGGAGCTCGGTAGACGGCATAAATCTGCTCAAATCCAGAGACGTTTAAAAATATCTTCAAGTCAAACCGTTTTTGACATCATGCAACCTTTGTTGGGGAGCTTAGAACATGAGGAATTCTGGGTCATATATTTAAACAACTCAAATTCGGTACTACACAAGCTTCAAATCAGTAAAGGCGGCATTACAGGAACTGTCGTAGACGTGCGTTTAATTTTGAAGAAAGCCATAGAGCTTGCTGCAGTAGCCATTATTCTTGTTCACAACCATCCTTCCGGAACCCTGCGACCTAGTGATGCAGATCGAGATGTGACTCAAAATCTAAAAAAGGCAGCTTCTACATTAGAGATTAAGGTTTTGGACCATCTTATTCTCACAGAAAAAACTTATTTTAGTTTCGCGGATGAAAATATGCTTTAATGTTTTTAATTTATACACCTGAAGTTACAAGCAGGCTCAAATTTGTGTTTAAACAAGTTTGTACCCGAATGTTGGGTCTTCCCATTGACTTTACAAATGTGATAGAAACATTCATAGCACATGAGGGACTCAAAATGTCTTACGGGTCCCAACCTCTAGGAACTGAGTTTTTTGTGAAAAGCCATGGTTTGTTATTTGAGCAGGGCATCTCAGATGTTGATATTTATGTGCAAGATTGGCAAGATACCAAGTGTTTTTTTAATGCAGGTGAAAAAAGCCACTTACCATTCGATATTTTTTCGTCGGCTTTTTACATGCTCAGCCGCTATGAGGAATACCTACCCCATGTTAAGGATGCCTATGGCCGTTTCACAAAAAAAGACAGTATTGCCTATCAATATCATTTTTTAGACCAACCTGTGGTTGATATTTGGGTTCATTATTTTCAAATGGCACTTCAGCGCCATTTCCCGGGACACAAATTTCAAAAACGCCAATATTCTGTGGCTCCTGTAATTGATGTTCCCATGGCCTATTATTTTAAAAATAAAGGTTTAATGCGAACCATAGGAGGCGTATTTTTAGATTTGGTTAATTTAAGATTCAAATTATCATACGATCGATTTTTCGTGTTATTTGGGTTTAAAAAAGACCCCTATGATAATTTTAAATGGATTGTAAACCGTCAGAAAAAAAGCAATCAAAAGTTTAATATTTTCTTTCTTGTCGGCGACTATACAACTTACGACAAGAATATCAATACGAATAAGAAGGCTTTTATGGCGCTTATAAAATCCATGCGCGACTATTGTGAGGTTGGATTGAAATCTTCATTTATGGCCTTAGAAGACCTTTCTATACTCAAATCTGAAAAAAAGTGTTTGGATGGTATTTTGAATACTGCGACTGAAAAAGTAAGGGGTTCATTTTCCAAAGTTAACCTTCCTACAACGTACCGAAACTACGTAGAATTGGAAATTAAAAAGGACTATTCAATGGGATATCCAGACACCATTGGTTTTCGAGCAGGTAGCTGTTCGCCATTTCTGTTTTATGACATTGACTTTGAAGTGCAAACCCCCCTAATGATTCATCCCTATCAACTCATGGATTTTTCCCTTTTAAAGCACGAATCATTTTTAGACAAAAAAGAAACACTTGAGAAAGCCATGGCACAAGTGAAATTGGTAGGGGGAGTATTTACGCCTATCTTTCACAATTACAGTTTTAGTGATTTGGAACGTTGGCAAGACTTTAAATCTTTATTCAATATAATTTTAGAATCTACAGCAGATGTATCAGCATAAGCAGCATATTTTTTTTGATTTGGACCATACGCTCTGGGATTTTGATAAAAATTCAGCACTCACATTTCAAAAGCTTTTTAAACGTCATGACATTCCTTTGAGTTTAGAAAGGTTTTTGGAAGTCTATGTGCCCATCAATTTAAATTATTGGAAGTTGTACCGTGAAGAAAAAATTAATAAAGAAGCCTTGCGCTTTTCAAGATTAGATGATGCTTTTAGGGTCTTGAATATTTCCGTGACTCCAGAGCTAATTCATATTTTATCTGATGAGTACATATCCTTTTTATCCACTTTCAATCATTTATTTGATGGAACCTTAGAAATTTTAGAATACCTCAAACCCAAATATAAATTACACATCATAACCAATGGTTTTAAAGAAGTACAGCATGGCAAATTAAAAAAATCTGGAATTGCACCTTATTTTGAGACCGTTACTAACTCTGAAATGGTGGGTGTTAAAAAGCCTAACCGGAAAATATTTGACCATGCTTTGGCCCTTGCCAAGGCGGACATAGATGCCAGTTTAATGATTGGCGATAATCTTGAAGCTGATATTTTAGGTGCTAAAAATATGGGTATGGATGCACTTTGTTTTAATTACCACAAAGCTAAAATCCCTGAGGGCATCGTCGTTATTGATAAGCTATCTGAACTCAAAAAATTCCTTTAAATTAAAAAAATACTATCTTCATGCCAAAACCCTATATGATGAAAAATTTGTTGAACATAACAATTACACTCTTTATTATTTTTCAAGCTTCCTTTGAGGCACAAACAGATTTGAATCAGTATAAATATGTTTCAGTTCCCGATCGCTTTGATTTTTTAAAGACCAGTGACCAATATCAATTGAGTTCATTGACCCAGTTTTTATTGACCAAAAAAGGATTTACTGTCCTGGAATCTATTGAAAATTACCCCTCTGATTTGGCCGCCAACAGTTGCTTGTTATTAGATGTGAATGTTGAAAAAATAAAAGGATTTTTAAAAACAAAACTTGAAGTGCAGTTTATAAATTGCAAAAAAGAGGTGGTTTTTAGATCGGCTATTGGCACTTCAAAAGAAAAAGATTTCAAAATGGCCTACCATCAAGCTCTTAGAGCTGCATTTGATTCCATGGAAGCACTTAATTATAATTATGAAGCAAGCGCTACAATTGATATTTCTGCACCAATTGAGTCCTCAACAACTGTTTTGCCAAAACCTAGTGCTCAGACGCCTTCAGCGCCCGTTGTTGCTGCTAGCGTTGATCCGGTTGATTCGCCA
>CAJWDI010000091.1:0-5945 GCA_913031185.1 uncultured Flavobacteriaceae bacterium
CTCTATCTTGGGATAGGTTTAAATTGTATTGATTAGAACCCCTATCATCACAAAAACCATATATAGAAACACGGTTTATATTATTTATTTTTAATTCCTGAATAAACAACAATAGCCGATTTTGTTCTGTTTCTAATACGTTGTATTTATCCGTTTCGAAATAAACAACATGTTTAGGATTTATCTGTGCCCAACAAAGATTAAAGCAGATTAATAAGAAAAAAATATAGCGGTACATATTTTAGTAAATTTAATTTATTTTAAAAAACTTGCATAGCGCCCCAAGTCACTTAAAAGTATTTTTGCCTCCTTTATCGCATTATCATTTAGCAAAGCGTACTCAAACACCCCCTCTTTATAAAATGCTATTTTTATTACTTCCTCTGACAAAAGTCTTAATATTTCATCTTTTAACAAAATAAATTCTTTTTCTTTTTCTTTATTCAAAGCGCTATTAAATACAACAACGGATTCAAGAATAGTGTTTAAACCATCTTCTTTTGCAGCAGCATAAGCTTTTGATAAAAATTCTTCTGTATTCGTTTCTAAACTAAAACCTTTATCAAAACAATATTTTTTAAATTGATTGAAAGCAGATGTTTTTAAACTAAAATTTTTAAGGTTTTCAACAGGATGTTTTTTGCTATACTCAACTGCAAAATTGAAAATAAAATGACCCTTTTCTAAAACTTTAATTAGGTTTAAGCTCGAAGAAGTACCTAAATTAACATCTGGCATTATTCCACCACCCCCAAAAACATCTCGCCCATTCTTTGTCTTAAAAACATCTGCGTTATCCTCAACGTTTTTAACCGCACCTGATTTGGTTTTTCTACGGTAATCCAAAGCTTGGATGCAACGACCTGACGGGGTAAAATACCTAGAGATTGTTATTTTTACCTGAGCGCCATAGGGAAGCGGTTTTGGCTGCTGCACAAGACCTTTACCAAAACTTTGTTTGCCCATTATTACAGCGCGATCTAGATCCTGCAATGCCCCAGCTACGATTTCGCTAGCAGAAGCGCTGCGTTCATTCACTAAAATAACTATAGGAATATCAGCACTCAACGGCTGTTGTTTTGTTACAAACCTATTGTTGTATTTTTCTATGTTCGACTGGGTACTAACAACCAGTTGATTTTTAGGCACAAAAAGGTTAACAATATTAACAGCCTCCTGAAGCAATCCTCCCGGATTATTTCTCAAATCAAGAATTAATCCTTTAGCTTCATCTATTAGTAAAAATTTCAACGCCGACTCAACTTCTTTAGCAGATCCTCTCGAAAACTGAGTTAGAGCAATATAACCAATGTTATTTTCAAGAAGTCTATAAATGGGTACAGCTTTTTCTTTTCGATCACCTCTAACCAAGGAAATCGTCTTACCTACACCTTCTCTAGAAAACGTAATTTTAACATCAGAGTTTTTTGCACCCCCCAACAACATACCAACACCATCATTAGAACTGCCAACACTTATATCATTAATTTTATTAATTATATCCCCAGGTCTTAAACCCCCTTTATCAGCAGCATATCCCTTATATAATTCAACAACCGTTAATGAATCATCAATAAATCTAAGGCTTGCTCCAATTCCAACAAAGTCTCCAGAACGACGCATTTTTGCATTTTCTACATCTTGTTCGCTGCTATAAACCGTATAAGGGTCTAAATCTAATAACATTTTCTTAACCCCTGACTCCATAAGCTCAGCCGGGTTTGTTTTATCTACATAATTCATATTGATTTCTTTGAAAAGAGAGTTGTAAATCTCTATCTGTTTTGCAATCTCAAAAAAATCAGTTTTAAATGCGCTTTGAGAAAAAACAATCAGTAAAAGGCACAACACAAAAACAAATCTTTTTTTTATATATTTTTTCAAAGTAGATTTTTTTTAATTTGTTTTACCAAAATTTCAAAAGCATTTTCAAGCTCCTTAGGAATGGGTTTTTTATTTTTTAAATATAAAACCATAAAATGATAATTAGCTTCAGTACTGTCAAAAACTGGAAATAAATGTTTCCTCACACCTTCCCGTAAAATTCTTTTTATTTTGTTTCTATCCACTGCCAGCGTAAAAGACCGCTTTCCAACGGATACGCCATAAGCAACAGATTTATTTTTTTTATAAAAAAGACATAACGGCGGCGCGAAGATTTTATCACCAGTTTCAAATAGAGTTCTTATATTTTGCTTTCCTTTTAACCTATTCAAGCGAGTATTTTATGTAGCTGTTATTATTTAAATTAACATCAGCTATTTTATGATCTGGGTCTAGGGTTATTGATTTAATTTCCCCCTTTTTTATAAAAGTGAAGTCATAAATGGGACGGGCCCAAGCCCAATCTTTTAATAAGGTTATTTCCTTGGTGAGGGGTTTTTCTGCCCGCATCATTTGAAGCGGGATATAAAAGTTTTCTTCCGCACCCCCCTCATACAACACTTTTACCTCAATAGGAATTGGCATTAAACCAATCCTTTTTAAGTTGACCTTTACCATATCTCCTGCTTCAGTTACCGAATCGACAGCATAATCAATCGTATTGGTGGTCATGGTCCAGTCCGTTAGGTACCAGTCTAATTCAGCGCCAGAAGATTTTTCAGCACAACGCATAAAATCATTCGGAGTTGGATGCTTGAAAGACCAGAGCGAAAAATAGTTTTTCATCGCCTTATCAAAAGCAATAGCGCCAATAATATGTTTTAATTGTCTTAAAAAAATGGAGCCCTTTGTGTAAGCTGAAACGCCATAACTAGCATTAAATTTAAAGCGATCGGCGTGTGTGGTTTGCGGCTGCTCTAACCCACTAAGCGCGAGTTTTCTATAACGATTGTAAGCTGATTTAAATACCCCCTCTTCATCTACCCCCATAATTGAAGCCTCTGCCTGTGTACAATAATATTCTGTAAAACCTTCATCCATCCATTCGTGCTTGCTTTCATTTGTTGCCAAAACAAACTGAAACCAACTGTGGGCCAATTCGTGAGCTGTTACCCCAACCAAGCTTTCAAAGGATCTGTTTGCAGTGATGAGCGTACACATCCCGTATTCCATACCACCATCACCACCCTGAATAACAGAATACTGATCGTAAGGATATGTACCAATATTTTCGTTAAAAAAAAGCATCAATTTAGCTGTTACAGGTTGCAGTTTTTTCCAATTTTCTAATTGTTTTTCTGATAACGTATTTTTGTAATAGAAATGTAGTTTTGGTCCTCCCTCCATTTCTAAAATGTCATGTATGTAGTCTGGATCAGCGGCCCATGTAAAATCATGAACATTTGGGGCGATGAAGTGCCAAGTGTTCTTGCTCGTGCTTTTATTTGAAGACATCTCGACAGCTTCAGGGTTTTGCAAATAACCAGTTCCACCAACAACAAAGCTTTTATCAATCGTCAATTTAACGTCAAAATCTCCCCAAACTCCGTGGAACTCACGGCCAATATAGGGGCTTGCGTGCCACCCTTCATGGTCGTATTCCGCCAGCTTAGGGTACCACTGCGCCATAGACAGTGCAACCCCCTCCTTATTTTGTTTCCCCGCTCTTCTTATAATTAAAGGCGCTTGACCTAAAAAAGCCATATCAAAAACGGTGCTTTCTCCGGGCTTTATTGGCTTGTTGAGGTCGACTTCTAACACGGTTCCCGCCACATGGCTGTTTATTTCAACCCCGTCTTGTTTTATTGAATAAACGCTTAAATAACCTTGGTCTTTTTTTTCTAATTTTTCGATACGCCCCATGACCCTGGAGTCAGGATCTGCGATATTCCTAGAATGAACATCCATTTCACTGCCCGGCTGAAAGGCATTAAAATAAAGGTGAAAGAATACACGTACAAGCCTGTCAGGCGAATTATTAGTATAAACAACTCTTTGTTTGCCTTCGTATTGCGCTGTTTCGACATTTACATCGACCTCAATCTTATAGTCTACATGTTGTTGCCAATAATTAGAAGCCCCGCTTCGTTGTGCGCCAATCTCGAGACCACAAAAAACCACTGCAATATTGAAGAATAAAAACCACCGGCTTTTCATGCAGCTACCTGGATATTTTAGATGCCATAATTAAGGCGTTATAAGCATTAACAAGCCGCCCAGATTTAGACAATTCTGAAAAAGGCACAACAGTGTCGTCGCCTAAGCTTACTTTTTTAACGATGGGCAACCCAGAATTCATTAATATCTGTTTGAGCTCGGTAGCGCTAAGCTTTGGGTATTGTGAAAGCACTAGGGCAGCAACACCCGCCACTAATGGAGAGGCCATGGATGTTCCTTGTAAAAACCGATATTTACCCTCAGGCACCGTTGCATAAATTCTTGATCCTGGCGCAAATACATCAACACTACTTTTTCCGTAATTAGAAAAACCAGAAATAATTCCTGAACCGTAATCATAAGTTGTAGCGCCTACTTTCAAAAAGGTGTCACTAACCTCCTCACCAACACCAATTTGGTCGTTAGGGTAGTATTGCCCTTCATCTGTGTTTTTTGAGTCATTTCCAGCGGCAGCCACAATTAAAACATTCTTTTTTGCGGCATAAGCAATAGCGTCTCTTACCCAATCACTGTGCGGTGAAAAGCTTTTACCAAAACTCATATTGATAATTTTAGCGCCGTTATCAACGGCGTAATAAACACCTAACGCAACATCTTTGTCATACTCATCTCCGTTTGGAGTGTTTCTAATCGCCATGATTTTTACATTGTTGGCCGCACCGTTTGAACCCAAACCATTGTTCCGAATCGCAGCAATAATACCAGAGACATGCGTGCCATGGATGCTGCCATTTTTTGGCATTACATTGTTGTCTCCATAGTTACGATCGTCAAGATTGTCTGGATCATCTCCCACAACACTACGTCCATCAAAATCGATGTTTAGATAGTAATCCAAGCGCTCATTCAAACTTTTTAAGTAACCATCAAGCTCTTCAACAAGCGCAGTGATTGAGTCATATCCAAAACCGTAAGCTTGCTTAATAACTTCCAGATGCTCTGTTAGGCTTGCGTCCTCTGTTTTTATAGCAAGAATCTCATCTTTTGTAAAACTGTCTTTTTCTAAATATTCTAAAAGTGCTACGCTTGAAGCTTTTAGTCGTGCCACTATTGCGGAGTATCTTTCTCTGGTTCCGCTGTATTTCGAGACCTCCTCTTCGTGTAGTTTCTTTGCCTCCTCAAAGCGCGGATTAGATGTATCATTAGAAGCCAATAGCCTTACATACTCAAGCTGTTCGTTGCATGACTCCCCAAGAAAGTTCCAGCCATTTATATCGTCTATGTATCCGTTTTTGTCATCGTCAATTCCATTATTTGGAATTTCGTCTTCATTAATCCAAACATTAGCCTTGAGATCTTCGTGAGAAATATCAATACCCGAGTCGATAACGGCGACAATCACTGTCTTGCTTTTAGGTTTTACCAATTTTTCATAAGCAAGCTCTAGACTCACTCCAGGAATGGTGTCTTTTATTAGGTCTAAGTGACTCCAAGATTGTTCTTCTTTTTCTGTTAAGTCAGAAATTTTTATTGGGGTTTGGTCGATGTTTTCTATAGGTGTAGAAAGAATAGGTGCTGTCGAACCACAACCATTTAAGAAAATATAGCCGACGGCAACAAAGATTTTTAGAGCATTTTGTTTTTTAAAGATTATCATAGTATTATAGAATAGAATTAAATAAATAAGTTTCGTTTAGGCGCACGCCTTTTTCAGTTTGTTTCACGGTAATGAGCTCATGCTGCGCATCATGCTCCAAAAATAAGTAATAATTATGTTTTGCTGCAAGATTTAACAAAGCCTCTTTTTCTTTAAGCGTAATGAGCGGCCTTACATCATAACCCATTATGTAGGGCAGTGGTACATGGCCAACAGTTGGTAAAAGGTCTGCCATAAAGCAGATTGTGTTCTCTTTGTAACGGATTATTGGTATCATTTGTTTTTC
>CAJWDI010000092.1:0-5855 GCA_913031185.1 uncultured Flavobacteriaceae bacterium
GGGGCTCTAATGATCAAAACTTGATTTTATTAGACGAGGCAACTTTGTTTAATTCTTCTCATTTATTTGGTTTTTTCTCGGTCTTTAATCCCGATGCCATCAAAAACTTGAAACTCTACAAAGGCGGTATTCCTGCCAAATACGGTGGACGGGTGGCTTCAGTCTTAGACATCTATCAAAAAGAAGGCAATAAAAACGAATTCCACGGCAATGGAGGTATTGGCTTGGTAGCCAGTCGTATTTTATTAGAAGGGCCCTTGGAAAAAGAAAAAGGATCTTTTTTATTTGGCGGGCGCTCTACCTATGCCCATTTGTTTTTACCGCTTTTTGATATTGAGAATATTGCCTATTTCTATGACTTAAATACCAAATTAAGCTATCGTTTGGATGCGGATAATAAGATTTATTTGTCAGGTTATTTTGGTCGGGATGTATTTAATGTGTCCAATAGTTTTAAAAACACCTATGGTAACACGGTAGTTAATTTTCGTTGGAATCATTTATTTTCAGAGCAATTATTTTCAAATTTATCTTTGATTTATTCGGATTATTATTACGGATTAGATTTAAATTTTGTTGGTTTTGAATGGAATTCTGGCATACAAAACATGAATATCAAATTCGATTTAAAACAATACCTTAATGATCGTTATAGCTTAGAATACGGCTTGCACAGCACCTACTATGGCTTCAATCCTGGAATCATTCAACCCAATGGACCAACATCGGGTATCAATAGAGAAAAATTGACCAAAAAAAATGCTTTTGAAAATGCGGTCTATTTAGACATAAAGCAACAAGTCTCAGAAAATATATCGCTGAGTTACGGGGCAAGGCTTAGTAGTTTCTTGCGGCTAGGCCAAGACGAGTTGAACCGTTATGAAAATGACATCGCTGTGGCTTTTAATCCTGATTTACAAATTTATGAAGCTGTAGACCCCACGGGTTCAATAGACACATCAAGCGGAAGTGTGGAAGCTTCATTTATGAACATTGAGCCAAGAGTGGCTTTGTCTTATTTACTAAACGAAAACAGCTCTGTAAAAGCCAGCTACAATCGAATGGCACAGTACTTACATTTGTTGTCAAACACAACAGCACCAACCCCACTAGATGTATGGGCCCCCAGTGGAAAATACATACAACCACAACTTTTGGATCAAATTGCCCTAGGCTATTTTAAAAATTACAATGATTACAGTTTCGAAATTGAAGCCTATTACAAAAAAACTAAAAATCGCATCGATTACATTGATGGGGCTAATTTAATTGCCAACAAAGCCATTGAACAAGTTTTACTCAATGGACGTTCTAGAGCCTATGGTTTGGAAATTTTACTTCGCAAAAACAATGGTAGACTTAAGGGATGGATGGCTTATACCCTATCAAAATCCGAACAACAAACTCAAGGCCGAAATCCTTCGGAACCTGGCATTAATAATGGAAACTGGTACAATACCCCATTCGATAAAACGCATGACGTTTCTATAACCTCAAGTTATGATCTCAATAAAAAATGGACGTTAAATGCTAATTTTCTCTACCAAACAGGGCAACCCACCACCTACCCCAATGGACAGTATATTTACAATGGTTTGGTTATACCCACCTATGAAGCTCGAAATTCCAGCCGATTGCCTGCTTATCACAGATTTGATGTTTCTGCCAAATATATCCCAAAGCCAGATAAAACCAAAGGTTGGCGCGGCGAATGGGTTTTCAGCATTTACAATTTGTACAACCGTAAAAATGCCCAATCATTGAATTTTAGACAGAATACAGATACAGGACAAAATGAAGCACTCAAGCTCTCCATTTTTGGAGCGATTGGCGCAGTAACTTATAACTTCAAATTTTAAACCATGAAACGATTTTTGATATTTTTAAGTATTTGTTTTCTGGGAACTTCTTGTGAAGATGTGATCGTACTTGATTTAAACACTGCAGAAGAACGATTAAGCATTGATGCCCGTATAAAAATGAACCCTGAAAACTCAAACCCTCAAGTCATAGCATTGAGCCTAACAGGCGGTTTTTATGATGAAAGCATTCAGTGGGTCACAGATGCAGAAGTCGAAATTTTAGAAGTAGACAATAACATAACGCATCCATTTTTGCATGATGCTGTGAATCCAGGACATTATATATTGGATTTTACACCCATTTTTGAGGTGAACTACAAACTTATCATCCTCTACAATGGAGAAACTTATGAATCATCTGTAGAGCAACTGATCCCAGCCACTCCTATTGACACCCTATTGCAAGGAGATGAAACTTTGTTTGAAGGAGATGAAATTGAAGTCATTGTAACTTTTACAGATGATGGCAGCCGAGAAGATTTTTATGTTCTTGATTTTGGGTACAATAATTTTTTAGCAACCAAAGACGAATTCTACCAGGGTAATGCCTTTACATTCTCCTACTTCTATGAGGATCTAGAACCGGGAGACACTGCCTACATAACGCTTTATGGTGCTGATGAAAGCTATTTTAATTTTATGAACGCAGTCATTGAACAAACCGAAGAAGGGGGTGATCCTTTTAAGACCACACCAACCTCAGTGCGCGGAAATGTCTACAACAGTTCTGAAGCAAGCCATTATCCGATGGGATATTTTAGCATTTCAGAAACCTACGAGTCAAGCTTAGTGATTGAATAGTCTAAAAGCTGAAAGTGTTTTAAAAATAGTATTTTTGTATATGGACTTTACAAAAACAACAGAGCAAGATTCTCACTACAATCATTTAGAGAAAAAGTCCATTTCAAATCTTTTAGCGGCGATTAACAATGAAGACGAAACGGTTCCTAAGGCTGTCAAAAAAGCAATTCCTGAATTAGAAAACTTAATTGCTAAAGTTGTTGACCAATTAAAATCTGGAGGCCGACTATTCTATATAGGGGCAGGTACTAGCGGACGCTTGGGAATTTTAGATGCCTCTGAGTGTCCCCCAACATTTGGGGTCCCCCAAGGCCTGGTTGTAGGGTTGATTGCAGGTGGTGATACCGCAATTCGAAAAGCAGTAGAATTTGCTGAAGACGATCTAAAACAGGGATGGAAAGACCTTGAAAATTATAACATCAATTCAAAGGATATTGTGATAGGTATTGCTGCCTCTGGCACAACCCCCTATGTAATTGGCGCCTTAAAAGCTTGTCAAATGCAGCAAATTCCAACGGGATGCATTACCTGCAATTCCGAAAGTCCACTGACAAAAGTGTCAGATTATCCGATTGAAGTCGTGGTAGGTCCAGAAGTTGTAACCGGAAGTTCACGGATGAAAGCGGGAACGGCACAAAAACTTGTTTTAAATATGATAACGACCACCGCTATGATTCAACTGGGACATGTAAAGGGCAATAAAATGGTAGACATGCAACTTAGCAATGATAAACTTGTGATTCGTGGTACCAAAATGTTAATGAATGAACTGCAAATTAAAGAAGCCCAAGCCAAAGCATTACTTTTGAAACATCAAAGCGTTCGCGCCGCCATTAATGCCTATGAAAATGGAAACTAAACGCACCAACAAACCACAACTTGTAAAAGGCCTTAAAACCATGGGACTCACCTTGGTTACGCTCTTTTTGGGACCAATTTTATTGCATGCAGGACTGTCCAATCCCGAAAAACCTCTTTACATACCCCTAGTAATTACAGGTATTGTAATTTGTGGGGGCGCAATTTACTTAGGTTTTAAAGGCATTAAAATCATCATGGATAGTATTTTTAAATAGCCGTTTCTTTTTAAAAATACATGATAATGTGCTTTTTTTTTAGTCATTTTAAAAGTGATTTTTAGTATTGATTTGACTCTCAGAGTTGTATAAAAATTTTTAGCAATTCAATTTTTTATACCTTTATGCGCATAAATTATAGATCCCAAATCTATTTTCTACTGACTATTAATGACCTATTTCATTCTTTATAAAATCGATTTTATTTTGGAATAAGAATCCAAGGCCCTTTAATGGATTTTTAGAATTACAGTTGGGACTCTGTAGCATACTAAAAACTATTTAAGAAAAATCATAAAGCATGGACTGAAACTCCATAGCCGATACAGTTCTCACGGCTTTAAAAAATATTGAATTCGAGGCATGTTATGAGCATCTGTTTGAAAATCGTTAAGAGTAAAACATCTGCATTATTAAAAATTATAAACTAATGCAAAACATAATTTAAAATAAAATTTAAAACATAATTTAAAATGAAAAACAAAAATTTATTTCTTTGTTTAACACTAATGACCATCGCAATTGTTGGTTGTACCGATGACGACCCAACAACTCCAATAACACCACCCACTACTATTCAAGGGAATTTGTATGTAATGACCAATGCCGAAAACAATGAAATTATTTCATTTGACAGAGCGGGAGATGGTAAATTAAATAAAATTCCAGTAAAAACTCCAACACAAGGAGCTGGAAATGGTAAAGCAAGTGAATTCGAAGTTCCAGCTGGTAATATTGATCCTCTTGCCTCAAATTATGCCTTGAGATTGTCTAATGATAATAAATTTCTTTTTGCTGTTAACTTTAAATCTAATGAATTATCTTCTTTTACAACAGACGTTATTACTGGAGTAGAATTTGTTCAAAAAATAAATTCTGGAGGGATAGACCCCAAAAGTTTAGCAGTAGTTGGGAATACCGTCTTTGTGGCACACCGAGACAAAAAAATAACGGCTTTTACTTTCGACGCTGAAGGAAGGTTAACTGCAAATGGAGCTGGAATTGAAGTGGCAGCCCAACCTTTAGCAATAAAGGCAACCAAAGACAATGAGCATTTGGTGGTGACAATGTTTTCAAATAAAATTGCAACCTATTCTATCACGGGTGCAATATTGGATTTAAACGATTCAAAGGATTTACCAGTTCAAGAAAATGGAGCCGCTCCAGCGGTTCCTTTTGGAATAGAAACTCTAGCTTTAAATGGAGATCAATACGTGTATTTTGCAGAAGCAAGAGGTGGAGCGACTGAGTCTAGTACAGTATCTTGCTATAAGATTGGAATTACTGGGGAATTGGAGTTTGTGAATAGAGTTTTATTAGATGATGATGCAGATCCAACATCGGGTGGACAGATTGCTGCATGTTGGATTGGAGCCAACAGTGAGGGTTCTCGTATTTATACAAGCAATACAGGTTCAAGTTCCATTGCATGTTTATCCGTAGATGCTACGAATGGAAAATTAACTGTTGAAAATCTAACTGCATTTAAGGAAGATGCTAGCCCTACTCAAAGTGGCTTGATTGATTTTGTAATTGTTAAGGACAAAATCTACCAACAATATTCGATCACTGGTGTGGTTAAAGTCTTACTTCCAAATGGTAATAACTTGGTCGAAATAGACTCCGAATCTTTCTCACCTGCTGGTGGAAACCAAGGGATTGCTGGATACTAAAAAAACTAAATCAATTACAATAAAATGGCTCAAGCGTTTCGCTTGGGCTATTTTTTTACCTATAAATAAACATAAGAACAATTAAATCGAAGTAGCAAAGTTGAATCCACAAAAAAACCCCCACATTACTGTGAGGGTTTCAAAAAAAGGCGGTGACCTACTCTTCCACAAGTGTAGTACCATCGGCGCTAATGGGCTTAACTTCTCTGTTCGGGATGGTAAGAGGTGAGCCCCATTGCAATAACCACCTTAGGGATATTTGTTGCGTAGAATATTTCTAACAACATATTTCAGCTTGAGCTGAACAATAAGTTAACATATTGAAAATTATACATGTAAAAGCAAGTGTATTTTATTAAAAAACAACTGTACAATAAGCCTATGGATGATTAGTACTACTCGGCTATGACATTACTGCCTTTACACCTGTAGCCTATCAACGT
>CAJWDI010000093.1:0-5703 GCA_913031185.1 uncultured Flavobacteriaceae bacterium
CCCCAGTATTGCTCTAAAATTTGAAGCGGGTGCAACATTGTATTAAATATTATTTAGAATGAAATCTACACGATTTTCTACAGTAGATTGTGGTACTTTTATCAATTCATAATTTAAGCTTGTATACCATTTTGTGAGGTAATTGTGAATTTCAGTAGCTTGTTCAAAAGTTTCATAACGTTCATTGTCCTGAACGTAAATATCTTTCCAAGGCATCAAAATAAAAACTTTATCGTATTTGTATTTTTTACAACTATCAATGTATTCTTCGGGGTAATCGCAGCCAATGTAATCCAAATAGGCGATTACATCAGGCAACCCTCTGTCAAAAAATACAAATGGGCGGTTGACAGCGCCTGCATCAATAAATTGTTGTTGTCGTGCTGCCAAAAGTTGATCGCTGAACCAAATAGGATCTTTTAAAAATACTTGATCTACCCCCTCATTTTGTGCTTTCAATGTAATTTGTCTAGAAATTTCTTCCATACAAACATGGCCTTTATTCAATAATTGGTCAATAATTGATGTTTTGCCAGAAGCTGGGCCACCAATTATCGCTATTTTCTTTGTTTTTACACCTAATGTCATGGTCTTTGTAAAATTCGTGATTTAAAAGTTAAATAAAAAATATGACTTGATGTATATTTGTAATACTAAATATGCCACATGCAATCACCCAATCATTCCGAAAAATTTTACAGTAAACTCAAAGCGCAACTGTATGAAACAACGTCTTGGCCTTCTAAATATTTATTTAAATTTATTGTCAAATCAGACCCCGATAAAATCACTAAAATTGAGAGTAATTTTGATAATATGGGCGCTATCATAACGAGTTCCGTTTCAAAAAACGGCAAGTATACTAGCGTTTCTATCCATGTAGAAATGACAAATCCAGAAGCCGTTATCGAAAAATATATGCTGATAGGTAAAGAAGTTAAAGATGTCATCTCTTTGTGATACCACTGTAATTAAGCATCGTTTCTGTTTAATTTTTTGTACTTTGCATGCGCATTAAAATAAAAATAAATGACAATCTTAACAGATCAATTAGAATACAATACTGAGCGTGAGCACCTTATTATCCCAGAATATGGTAGACATCTTCAAAAAATGATCAACCACGCCGTGGCACAAGACTCCAAAGAATCCAGAAATAGACTGGCCAAAGCCATCATTTCAGTGATGGGCAATATGCAGCCTCATTTGCGAGACGTTCCTGACTTTCAGCATAAACTTTGGGATCAATTATTTATCATGTCTGACTTTAAACTCGATGCAGATTCGCCTTTTGAAAAGCCTTCAAAGGAAATCTTAAATGCTAATCCTGATCCGCTCCCATATCCACAAAACTATCCTAAATATCGCTTTTATGGAAATAATATTAAAACCATGATCGATGCCGCTGCATCATGGGAAGAAGGAGAAATGAAAAATGCGCTTATTTTTACCATAGCGAATCACATGAAAAAATCATTTTTAAGCTGGAACAAGGACACGGTTGAAGACGCTGTAATATTTGATCATCTTTTTGAACTTTCTAATGGTAAAATCGACATTAGAAATACGGAGAAACAACTAACGGAGTCATCTCAACTTCTTAAAATGCAGCGTAAAACAACCAATTATAAAAAACAATACAAGAAGAACAATAATAGAAACAGAAAGCGCTATTAATTCTCTATCTGTATGTTAATAACTAATTAAATACTAGCTATTGAAGTCTTTTAAAATTGAAGGAGGTCATCCTCTCAAAGGTTCCATTCAGCCCCAAGGTGCAAAAAATGAAGCACTACAAATTTTATGTGCGGTGCTCTTAACTTCTGAAAAGGTTAATATTCATAATATCCCAAACATTATTGATGTCAACAAACTCATTCGATTGTTAGGCAAATTAGGCGTCAAAATTGAAAAGCACTCCGATAATTCATATACTTTTCAAGCAGATGCTGTTGATTTAGACTATTTGGAAACTCCTGCATTTAAAGTCGATGGTGCAGGTTTGAGAGGCTCAATCATGATTGTTGGCCCGTTATTGGCTCGTTTCGGTAAAGGTTATATTCCTAAGCCAGGTGGAGATAAAATTGGCCGACGCCGTTTAGACACTCATTTTGAAGGGTTTATAAAATTAGGTGCTGAGTTTAGATACAACAAGGAAGATCACTTTTATGGGGTAGAAGCCAAAGTTTTAAAAGGCGCTTATATGCTATTAGACGAGGCTTCGGTGACTGGTACGGCCAATATTGTCATGGCTGCTGTTTTAGCCAAAGGCACCACCACAATTTATAATGCTGCTTGTGAGCCTTATTTACAGCAGCTTTGTAAAATGCTGAATCGAATGGGAGCCAAAATTAGTGGCATTGGTTCTAATCTTCTCACTATTGAAGGCGTTGACGCTCTTAGTGGAACTTCTCACACCATGCTACCAGATATGATAGAGATTGGCAGTTGGATTGGTCTTGCCGCAATGACGCGCAGTGAACTCACCATTAAAAATGTCAGTTGGGAAGATCTTGGAGTCATTCCCAATGTATTTAGAAAGTTAGGCATTACAATAGAACGGAAAGCAGACGATATTTTTATTCCCGCTCACAAGGATGGATATCAAGTCCAAAATTACATTGATGGTTCAATTTTAACCCTATCTGATGCACCCTGGCCTGGTTTTACACCAGACTTACTTAGTATTATTTTGGTTGTCGCAACCCAAGCACGGGGCAGTGTCCTAATCCATCAAAAAATGTTTGAAAGTCGCCTCTTTTTTGTAGATAAATTGATTGATATGGGCGCCAAAGTAATTTTGTGTGATCCGCATAGAGCTTCAGTTATTGGTCATGATTTCAAATCTCAGCTCAAGGCAACAACGATGACTTCTCCAGATATTAGAGCTGGTGTATCGCTTTTAATAGCCGCACTTTCCGCAAAGGGGACTTCAACCATTCATAATATCGAACAGATAGATAGAGGTTATCAAAACATTGATACACGTCTCAAAGCGATTGGGGCAAAGATTGAACGTATCGAAATTTGATATTTTAAAATTAATTATCTATTCAGCGCTGATTTATAGGCTTCTAAACAGCGCTCTCTTGCAAATTTGTGATCTACAACAGGTTTTACGTAATTTAACTCTTGGTATTCAGGAACCCATTTTTTGATGTAGTGGTGGTCCTTGTCAAATTTTGTAATTTGAGTAGTTGGGTTAAAAATCCTGAAGTAGGGCGCTGCATCAACGCCACAACCTGCAACCCATTGCCAGTTACTGACATTACTTGACAGTTCAAAATCATGTAATTTTTGAGCAAAGTAAGCCTCGCCCCAACGCCAATCAATAAGTAAATGTTTACATAAAAAACTTCCAACCAGCATGCGAACGCGATTGTGCATAAAACCGGTTCGGTTCAGTTCTCGCATGCCTGCATCAACTAAAGGATACCCAGTTTCACCTTGACACCATTTCGCAAACTCCTCCTTATTATTTCGCCATTGAATGGCTTCATATTGAGGCTTAAAACTCTTGGTGACGGTATGTGGGAAGTGCCATAAAATTTGCATAAAAAACTCTCGCCATATCAGTTCTTTTAAAAAGGTAATGTTAGAACTTTTCAGCGCTTCTTTTACAACTTTACGAATGCTGACTGTTCCAAATCTAAGGTGGGGACCAAGCCTGGAGGTTCCTGCAACCGAGGGCGTGTTCCTTTTTTCCTCATATAAATGAATCAATTGTGGATCCATTTTGAAGGGGGCAATCTTTAATTTTGACTTGGTAAAGCCCATAGCATCTAATGGTACCCATTGGTTAAGGTCCATTTTAGATAGGTATTTGAGTAAATTTTCAGAGGGGTAAGCCTCAATGTGTTTTTCAGTAAAAGTACACAACCATTTCTTTGAATACGGGGTGTATACTTTATAGGGTAAACCGTCGTCTTTTGTCACTTCATTTCTCTCAAAAATCACCTGATCTTTAAAGGATTTAAAGGCTATATTTTTTTGACTTAAAATATCTGAAACTGTATTATCCCTTGCAATTGCATAGGGTTCATAGTCATGATTTGTGTATACAGCTTCAATGGGAAATTCAGAAATCAACTGATTAAAAACTTGCGATGGACGGTCGTAATAAGTATTAATTTTTTGATTTGTATCAAGGGAGTCGTTAAGGTCTTTTAATTGGTTGTAAATAAAATTTACACGGGCGTCGTCTTTTGGAAGCTTCTCTAAAATTTCGGGGTCGAAAATAAAGATGGGAAGTACATTCTTGTAATTTTTCAAGACCTCAAAAAGACCGTGGTTATCCTCCAGTCTTAAATCTCTACGAAACCAAAATATAGCGTTGGGTTTCATGATTTGAATTCTCCAAAAAGTTCAATCAGTTTTTGTTGACGGTAATCAAATATCTCCTTTAGTTTTGGTTTCACCAAAATAGGGTGTGCCAACTGACCAATCCAGCCTAAAGGGAGTTTATAATCAATGATGTCTTCCATTTCAATTCCTCCTTTTATGGGTCTGATGAAATGCTTGTGATGCCAGAGTGCATAAGGTCCAAAACGTTGTTCATCGACAAAATAATGTCCTTGATTAACGTGGGTAATTTCGGTCACCCACTTTGTTTTTATGCCTAGTACTGGTGTCACAATGTATTGAATGATTTGTCCAGCGAACATTTCTCGATCGGCTCCGCTAAGAATATTAAACCCCATATAGTCGGGTGTGATGGTTTTGAGATTTTTGGGACTGGATAAAAACGTCCAGGCCTCGTCAACTGTTATGGGTAGGTTTTGTTTTTTGTGTAATTTGTATAGTTTCATTTGGTTTAATTGTAGAGCACCACGTAGAGGTTTAAAGAGCTTGCCAACAAGAGCCAGACACAGTAAGGCAGTACAAAAAACCGCATGTGACTTATCAAGCTTTTGAAAGCGATGAAGAAATAGAACATTAAAACTGTTAATAGTGTGATGTTAAGTAAGCCCAGCTCAATTAAGTGTTTATTCATAAAAATGTAGTTCCAAGACACATTCAATACAAATTGAATCCCAAAAAGAAGCCATAGCTTTCGACTTTCAAGATTTTGATATAAATAGGTGATGAACACAGAAAAAAACACCATTACACAGGTCCATGCGGCCCCAAAAACCCATCCCGCAGGCGTCCAGGGCGCTTTTTTTAAATCAAAATACCAGTTTGATGTAGGACCATCATCCATGAGCAAAGTTCCTAAAAATAGCGCCCCTAAATTTATCGCTAAAAAGCCTAAAAAAGTTAGCGTAAATTTCATTTATACATTGATTTTATCGATTTCATTTAAAACTTCTTGCGCTTGGGCATATTTGTCGTCGCTGGCAGCGCGGTCTGTTGAAGACAAGTCATGCCACTCAGACATTAATTTTTTGTAGCGGTCTTGTAGTTTTTCAACGGCTGTTTTCTTTTTGAATAATTTGAACATAACTATTGAATTAATTTTGTGATTTTACTGCTCATAGGACGTGTCATTGAATAGAAATAATCTATAAACTCACCATTTCTTCCAATAATGTATTTTTGAAAGTTCCATCTTACAGTAGTGCTTTTTACACCATTGAGTTCTTTATTTGTAAGCCACTGGTAAAGAGGATGCTGACGCTTTCCTTTGACGTCAATTTTTTCGGTCATTAAGAAAGTGACTCCATAATTTTGTTTGCAAAAAGTTTTAATTTGTGTTAGAGA
>CAJWDI010000094.1:0-5439 GCA_913031185.1 uncultured Flavobacteriaceae bacterium
TGTATTTAAAAACCAACATGGATGCGGGACATGGGGGGGCTTCAGGGCGTTTTGAAGGCCTAAAAGAAGTCGCTTCTGAATACAGCTTTCTACTAGATCTAGAATCAATAACAGAATAAAAGTTTAAAAAAATCCTTATTTTTGCTTTTCAATTGTTTTTATGTCTTTAGACCGCCAACCTAAAATTTTTAATAACATCTTGGAGCTCATTGGGGATACACCCCTTGTAAAGCTCAACAAGATTACTGAAGGATATCCAGGCACTTACATTGCCAAAATTGAGGCCTTCAATCCTGGTCAATCTTCTAAAGACCGCATCGCTTTGTACATAATTGAGGATGCTGAGAAAAAAGGGATTTTAAAGCCTGGTGATACCATCATTGAAACGACTTCGGGGAACACGGGTTTCAGTATTGCTATGGCAAGTATAGTTAAAGGTTATGACTGTATTTTAGCGGTCAGTTCAAAATCATCCCCCGACAAGATTGATATGCTCAAAAGTATGGGCGCGAAAGTCTATGTTTGCCCTGCCAACGTTAAAGCCGATGATCCACGTTCTTATTACGAGGTCGCTAAACGACTACATAATGAAATAGAAGGATCTATTTACATTAATCAATATTTTAATGCCCTTAATACAGAAGCGCACTTTAAATCAACTGGCCCTGAAATTTGGCGTCAAACTGCGGGTAAAATAACACATTTAGTTGTTTGTAGTGGAACTGGTGGTACCATTTCGGGCGCAGCACAGTACATCAAATCACAAAACCCTGACGTAAAAGTTATTGGTGTCGACGCCTATGGCTCAGTTTTAAAAAAATACCATGAGACCAGAGCACTTGATCCCAATGAAATCTATCCTTACAGAATTGAAGGATTAGGGAAAAATTTAATTCCTTCTGCCACAGACTTTGACATTATAGACATGTTTGTAAAGGTAACTGATGAGTCCAGTGCGCATACAGCACGAGAGTTGGCGCATACTGAGGGAATTTTTGGCGGGTACACTTCTGGAGCTGTTTTACAAGCAGTCAAGCAACTGCAAGATGAAAATACATTTAAAAAATCTGATGTGGTGGTTATGGTTTTTCCAGATCACGGGTCCCGTTATATGAGTAAAGTTTACAACGATAACTGGATGAAGGAACAAGGCTTTATGGACGATACTTTTAAACCCATCACCAAGCCCATTGCCTATATAAAATAAAGTTAATTGATAATCGGTTTTAATTGGTGAAAATTAAAATTCAAGTTTTTTAAAATCATTATGTTTTGATTGGATTATTGCATAATTTTGAAAATAAACCAACATTTGTAAATTTAGATGAGAGATTTATTTGATAAGATATATAAAGACAAAGGACCCCTTGGTAAATGGGCAAGTCAAGCCGAAGGTTACTTTGTGTTTCCAAAGCTAGAAGGGCAAATTTCCAACCGCATGAAATTTCAAGGGAAAGATGTCATTACTTGGAGCATCAACGATTACTTAGGTCTTGCTAATCATCCTGAAGTTCGAAAAGTTGACGCGGAAGCTTCTGACGCCTATGGGGCTGCTTATCCCATGGGTGCTCGAATGATGTCTGGTCATACCTCCCTACATGAGCAGTTACAACAAGAATTGGCTGCATTTGTTTCTAAAGAGGCCGCCTATGTCTTGAATTTTGGTTACCAAGGCATTATGTCCACTGTGGATGCTCTTGTTGGTAAAGACGATGTCATTGTGTATGATGTAGATGCACATGCCTGTATCATTGACGGAGTGCGTTTACACATGGGCAAGCGTTTTACTTATAAGCACAACGATATTGACAGTTTAGAAAAAAACTTAGAGCGTGCCACTAAAATGGCTGAGCAAACTGGTGGTGGAATTTTAGTAATTTCAGAAGGTGTTTTTGGTATGCGCGGTGAACAAGGCCGCTTAAAAGAAATTGCTGCTCTTAAAAAGAAATTTAATTTTCGTTTTCTTGTAGATGATGCCCACGGTTTCGGAACATTGGGTGCTACTGGTGCGGGAGCAGGTGAGGAGCAAGGTGTGCAAGACGATATTGACGTTTATTTTGCCACTTTTGCCAAATCCATGGCGAGCACCGGTGCTTTCATTGCAGCAGATAAAGAAATTATTGACTATTTGAAGTATAATTTGCGATCTCAAATGTTTGCCAAATCTCTGCAAATGCTGCTGGTCAAAGGCGCTTTGAAACGTTTGGATATGATACGTACCATGCCTGAGCTAAAGGAAAACCTTTGGAAAGTTGTCAATGCCTTGCAATCCGGTCTCAAAGAACGTGGATTCGACATTGGAACCACTCAAAGCTGTGTCACCCCTGTATATTTGAAAGGCAGCATCCCTGAAGCTATGGCACTGGTAAAGGATTTGCGTGAAAATCATGGTATATTCTGTTCTATTGTAGTATATCCAGTGATTCCTAAAGGACTCATCTTGCTTAGAATGATCCCAACAGCCATGCATACTTTGGAGGATGTTGCAGTAACACTGGAGGCTTTCTCAAGCATAAGAGAACGTTTGACTTCAGGACTCTATAAAAGACTTTCAGCTTCGGTTTCGGCTGCAATGGGAGAGTAGGTTTTTCGCTTTTAAAGGTTTTTTCTATAGGTACAACGTTTTTTTATCAATTTGGGGTTAAAATCGGTCCATAGTTTTTGAATGGCTAAATTATCCGCCAACTCAGGCGTTCTTCTACATTCCTGAATTCCTTTTTTTGTAAATGTCCGATGGTATTCACTAAAAATAATGGCATGCACGCCTTTATTTTGGTACTCTGGATGAACTCCGATTAGCAGGAAATTAACGGCTTTGGATTTTTGTGCCTTTAGCAATTCAAACACTCCAAAAGGAAACAACTTTCCTTTTATTTTTTGAAGGGCTTTTGCGAAAGACGGCATTACGACTGCAAAACCGATAAGTTTTTCATCTTTGTTGATTACAAATTTAATGTATTCGGGGTTGATGAAGTTTAGAAACTTTTTCTTCATATATGCTTTCTGAAGGTCCGTGATTTTTACAAATGAAGACAGGGAAGCATAACTCTCATTAAATAAATCAAACATCTCATCTGCACGGTCAATCATATCTTTTGTCTTACTAAAATTGAGTGCTCTAAGACCATAGCGCTTTTTAATGACAGATTCCAGACGGTTGTAGTTTTTGATTTTTATATCACCAAAAGCGTGACTGTGTTCTAGATATTCTTTTTCAACTTTAAAATTTAGAATTTCAAGATGCTTTTTATAGTAGCTGTGGTTATACCACGACACCATGGTTCCAATATGTTCAAAACCATATGTAAGAATTCCCACCTTGTCTAGATTTGAGAAACCCACAGGGCCCTCCACATAGTCGAGATTATGAGATTTTCCAATTTCCGAAACTTTATCAAGCAAGGCTTTACTGACTTCAACATCATCAATGAAATCAAACCATCCAAAGCGCATTTTTTTGGTATTTTGCGCCTTGACTTCAATCCAATTCACTATAGCCGCTACACGTCCAACCAGTTCTCTATCTTGGTAGGCTAAAAATAATTTCAAATTTGCATCTTTAAGAATGGGGTTTTTAGAAGAATTGAAAACTGCCATTTCTTCTTTTATAATGGGGGGGACCCAATAACGAGAATCTTTATAAAGCTCAAATGGAAATTTAACAAATGCTTTAAGTTGACGCTTCGAACGCACCTCTTTGACAACGATCATAACTATTTTTCGTCAATGTTATTAAATTTCTTGCTGTCTGTATTTTTTTTAGAGCGCCTCTGTTTTTTTTGGCTAAATTTTGAAAATAATCCTTTGTTGGTGCCTGGCATATCGCTATGGCGATCAATTCTGTAGGATACGCCGAAATTGACTCCAAAGACCTTGGGTGTATCTTTAAAATTAAAAGTAACCGCAGAGTCAAATTGTAAATCTTTATTGAGGAGGTAACCTGCGCCAAATCGCATTAAATTATCCGCGTAAAAATCGCTTTTAATCCCGTGTTTTTCAGTAAAAACAACCCATTTTGGGTTGAATGAATGTGTCAGTGTCAATATGTAATGAAAATCTTGTTGATCCGAACTGATGCGGTCCATCATAAGGTTGGTTATAAACACCCAGCCTCCATCAAAATTATTTTGGGTGATAAGAGCTGCTCTGTAACTCAACCCTTCCACGCCATTTGCTGTGTAAGGGTTGTTTTTAGTATCAAAATTGACTCCAGCAGATACCGCAACAGCCGGAATGAAGTCTCGCCATTTTAAGCCCTGATTCGCATGATAGCTGTATACGTTAACAGTCTCTTCTTTGTTTTTGTTGGGATCGTAAACCAGGTATTTGAGGCCTAAATTCAGGTTTTTGAAGTTGGATCGGCTGCTTTCAACAGGAATGGTGAAATTATAGGTTCTTGAGTCACTCTGAAAGGTACCATGAATATTGACCTCTAACGCTTCTTTAAAGAATCCATAATGCGCTGCAAAATCAATTCCAAAGCCTTTTGAATCATAGCTCGGATAAGGGTTTCTTTTTTCATTCATTAAGTACGGGCCAATTTCAAACTGTAGAACATTGGTACCCACCGAAAAAGCCGACTGTGAGGCCCCAGGACGATTTGAATTGATCACATCTGTATACTGGGCAAACAATAAGGGTCCAAGCAGTAAGGCACAGATTACAGAATTTAACTTAAGTCTTGTATTCATGAGGTTCCTTTTTATCAAATCTACATATTTTTTGCTTAACATTTAAGCATCAAATAAATCATTTTTTTGAATTTTAAGTTTCCTAAAGGCATTGTATTTCATTCTAAATAAGAATTGTATTTTTGAAAAAATAATCGCATCAATGATTCAAACAGCATCCATCGTAGGCTTGGCAAAAACAATTTTAATTTTATTGTTATCCTATTCAATTTTTAAATATGTCATGCGTCTTCTATCCCCTTGGATTATTCGTTCTATGGCACGAAAAATGGCACAAAAATTCAATCAACCTCGCCCAAATTATAACTCCCAAAATGAAGGGGATATAAGTATAGACAAAATTGAAAAAAAACAAAGCCCAAAGCAGGATGTTGGGGAGTATGTAGATTACGAAGAACTGGATTAATTTGAAAAAAAATGAATCAATTGTATACAACTTATTTTAAACATCTATTGGTGTTTTTTGGGTTTACCGTGCTCTCGCTGGCCTTTTTTAGTCCTGTTATTCAAGGCAAGAAAATTTATCAAAGTGATATTGTCCAGTATACAGGGATGGCCAAACAGCAACTTGATTTTAAAAAGGATACTGGAAGAGAGACCTATTGGACCAACAGTGCATTTGGTGGTATGCCAACCTATCAACTCGGTGCAAAATATCCCTATAATTTCATCAAAAAATTAGACCTTTCATTGCGCTTTTTACCCCGCCCTGCAGATTATTTGTTTTTGTATTTGATGGGTTTTTACA
>CAJWDI010000095.1:0-5415 GCA_913031185.1 uncultured Flavobacteriaceae bacterium
TAACTTGATTAGCCAAGTTGGTTGAGGTACTTGTCTTTGGACGAAACTAAGATTAATAGGATTAGTCTAAAGTGTAGGATATAATCGTAAAGGTTATGAATTTCGATTCAAAACATCATAACAAGTCAAGAGTACTTTTTACTTTTTAAATGGTGTGTAATTACCCATAAATATTAATAAAACTAATACATTTTGTTTATTTTCGTTATATACATACCTAACCACGCATTCCAATGACGATTGAAAAAAAAATCCATCCATTTACTGTGCTTGTAAATTATATTGGCTTTAATAAAAGTAATTCTTACTGTTTGAAAAAAATCAGCATCAAATTATTATTATTTGGATTTTTCTCATTGTCAGCACAGGACACAAATTCAATTGAAAACATAATTTCTAAACTTTCCGTTGAAGAAAAAATAGCAATGTGCCATGCGCAATCAAAATTCAGTTCATCAGGTGTTCCGAGACTTGGAATTCCTGAATTGTGGATGTCAGACGGACCTCACGGAATTCGCGCTGAAATGAATTGGGACGATTGGCAGTATGCAAATTGGACCAATGATTATGTTACTGCTTTTCCAGCCTTGACCTGCTTAGCTGCTACATTTAACCCAGATTTATCTCGTGAATACGGCATCAATCTGGGAGAAGAAGCCAGATATCGGAAAAAAGATGTTTTGCTAGGTCCAGGCGTAAATATTTATCGCACACCCTTGAACGGAAGGAACTTTGAATACATGGGAGAAGACCCATTTCTAGCAGCTAAAATGGTTGTGCCATATGTAAAAGGAGTTCAAGAAAATGGAGTTGCTGCATGTGTCAAACACTTTGCTTTAAATAATCAAGAGCAATGGCGTGGGCACATAAATGTTGAAGTTAGCGACAGAGCGTTACATGAAATATATCTACCTGCTTTTAAGTCCGCAATTGTTGAAAGCAACGCATGGGCCATAATGGGAGCATACAACAAATTTCGTGGACAACACTGTTGCCATAATGAGATTTTACTAAATGGAATCCTTAAAGACTCATGGGGGTTTGATGGCGTTGTGATCTCAGATTGGGCAGGGACGCACAATACAAACGAAGCTATTTATAATGGATTAGATATTGAAATGGGTACTCCTTCAAATAAAAACAAATCGGTGAGATTTCCATACGACAGTAATTTTCTTGGGAGTTCATTCCTAGATAAAATTATTAATGGGGAGGTGTCAGAGCGTGTTTTGAATGAAAAAGTTGCGAGAATTTTAAAACTCATGTTCAGAACCTCTTTGAACAAAAATAGACCCTTTGGAAACATCAATTACGAAAGTCATTACAAAACAGCTTACGATGTTGCAACAGAGGGGGTTGTTCTATTAAAAAATTCAAACAATTTGCTACCCATTGTTAAAAGTAAGAAAATTAGAATCGCTGTAATTGGGGAAAATGCAGAAAAAAAAATGAGCCGTGGTGGTGGTTCTTCCGAACTGAAAGTAGACAAAGAAGTCTCTCCCTTATCCGGCATTATAAAAGAGTTTAATAATGCAACCATTGAGTATGCAAAGGGCTATAGTTCTGATGACAATGAAAACAATAGACAGTTAAAAAGCAAAGCCATTGCATTAGCTAAACGTGCTGACGTTGTATTGTTTATTGGAGGATTAAATAAAAATAGTTTTCAAGATTCCGAAGCTTCAGACAGAAAAGCATTTGAATTGCCATATGGTCAACCAGAATTAATAAAAGAAATATCAAAACACAACAAAAATATAGCGGTCATTTTAATAAGTGGAAATGCTGTAAAAACAAGTTGGAAATATGATGTGAAATCAATAGTTCAGTCTTGGTATTTAGGAAGTGAATCTGGAAATGCAATTGCATCAATTTTAAGTGGAGAAATAAATCCATCGGGGAAATTACCTTTTTCATTTCCTGAAAAATTAAGTGATAATGGGGCGCATCATTATGGTGAAATATCCTATCCAGGGAAAGATAATTCACAGCTGTACAAAGAGGACATCTTAGTTGGATACCGGTGGCATGATACCAAAAATATCAATCCGAGTTTTGGTTTCGGTCACGGACTTTCATATACAACTTTTGAGGTATTCGATATAAATACAAATAAAAATAATTACCAAATAAATGAAATAATAAATGTGGTTTGTAAAGTTAGAAATATAGGAAACGTTGAAGGAAAAGAGGTTGTTCAAGTCTATGTTGGAAAAGAAAACTCAAAAGTTGAAAGAGCAAAAAAAGAGCTAAAAGGCTTTAAAAAAGTTGAAGTTCCGAGCAATGAATACGTTGAAGTAAATATCAATATCCCTATAAAAGAGCTTGCTTATTATGATGAAAACAGTGCTTCTTGGAAAATTGAAAAAGGAGATTACATCATTTATATTGGAAACAGCTCCAGAGCAATTGACAAGAAAATTAAAATTAAAATACTTTAACCTTACAGCACTTTTATTTAAAGTTTTAAAAAAATACTGCCTTTTTCTACTAATGGAGGCTAAAATAAGAATAACTAAAACTTTGACCATAAGATTCACTTTCTTTCCAAGGCGAACTAGGACCAATAGTGATTTTATAATAACCTGGCTCAAGACTCATTTCGCCGTTATCGTTGATGTTGCTCATCATAGCACTGGAGATTAAAAATTTTACATTTTTAGTTTCACCTGGCAATAAACTTATTTTTTTTATTCCAATTAATTTAGAATGAGGAACCCTAAAAGACGATTCCAAATCGGTGATATAAAGCTGTACAACTTCTTCACCAGCGAGCTTGCTAACATTCTTAATATCAATACTGGCTTGAACACTTTCCCCAATTTTAATTTTTGATTTATTTATGATTGTTTCTGAATAAGAAAATTTTGAATAACTGAGGCCAAAACCAAAAGGATACATCGGATCGTAATCAATAAACTTGTAGGTTCTATTATCCATACTGTAGTCTGAGTAATCAGGAAGTTGACTCAATGACTTTGGAAATGTTATGGGCAGCCTACCGGAAGGATTTATACCTCCGAAAATGATGTCCGCAATGGCATTGCCTCCTTGTTCTCCTGGGTACCAGACATAAAGTATGGCATCAACCAAGGGCTCAATTTCCTCAAATTCAATTGCAGACCCTCCAAAGGCAACCAGCACTATGGGTTTTGTTTTAGCCTTTTCTCTAATACTTTTGATATAATTGATTTGATTTTTGGGGAACTTTATATTTATTCTATCTCCATTGGCATCGGAAGCAATGGCATCTCCTTCCTCTCCTTCAATAAGTGGAGAAATACCCATAAACAAAACAGTTGCATCAAAAGACGATGCCATATGTGAAGGTCCACTTTTTTGTTTTTTATTGTTTAATTCAACACCCATTTTGTATTGGACTTTCACGCCTTGAGAGATTTTTGACATGATGCCCTCAAGTGGAGTAACCATATTTGGACTTAAGCCATGATAATTACCCAAAAGCACATCTATATTGGCCGCATTTGGCCCCGTTAAAAATAAGCTCCTAATGTTTTTACTTAAGGGCAAGACATTGTTTTTGTTTTTTAATAAAACAATTGACTTAGACGCCACTTCTTTTGCCAAGAGTACATGCTTTTTAGAATTTATTTCATTAATCCCTAAGGTATCGAACGGAACGGTGCCTTTTTTTTCAAACATTCCTAGTTTGAATCTAGTCATTAACAAGCGTTTCAATGATTTGTCTACTATTTGCTCCGTTAACAAGCCCTTTTTAACAGCATTTGGAATTTCGGCGTATAGACCTCCACAATTTAAATCTACTCCTCCATTAATTGCATAGGCAACGCTTTGAACATCACTGTTTTTATAATTGTGATTCGATTTTATGTCATTGATGGCACCACAATCAGAGACCATATGACCTTTAAACCCCCAATCTTGTCTTAAAATTTTTTGTAAATTATTACTTCCGCAACAAGGTTCACCATTGACTTGATTATAGGCACACATCACAATTTCAACATTTGCATCCACCAAATCTTTAAATGCAGGTAAATAGGTTTCATATAAATCTTGTTTTGATACCTTAGCATTAAAATGATGTCTATCCTTCTCTGGCCCTGAATGAACCGCATAATGTTTAGCACATGCCGCAACTTTCAAATATTTAGGGTCGTTCCCTTGTAAGCCCTCAACAAAAGCTTTTCCAATGAGTCCAGTTAAAAATGGATCTTCACCATAGGTTTCATAGCCTCTTCCCCAACGCGCATCTCTAAAAATATTGATATTTGGAGACCAAAAAGTCAAGCCAGTATATTGGTCTTTTATTCCTTTGGTTTGTGAGATATTATACATCGCTCTGGCTTCATCCGAAATTGCATTTGCAGTCTTATGAATGAGTTCAGAATCAAAGGTTGCTGCCATTGCTATTGGGACAGGAAATACAGTGGCCTTACTGGCTCTGGCTACGCCATGAAGACATTCATTCCACCAGTTGTACTGGTCAATACCATATTTATCTAAAGAAATTGAAGAATTAACCATTTGAGAAGCCTTCTCTTCCAATGTCATTTTTGAAATGATTTGGTCGGCACGACTTTCAAAAGAATTAATTTTTAGATTAGATTCCTGGCCAAATGAAATGAAACCAATTAAAAATATATAATTATGTAATTTCATAAACATTTAAAATAGGGCAACTATTTTATTTACGAACGTTCTCTTTGATCTCTTTTAGTTGTTCTTGTTGCTCTTTTATGGCATTGATGAGCACTGGAATGAGTCCTTGGTAGTTTACAGAAAGGGTTCCTTGCTTATCATCAGCTTCTTTTACCAATTCTGGAAGTACTTTTTGTACATCTTGTGCCAATAATCCTATTTTGGCGTCTTTCTCATTAGATTTCATAGTATAGCTCTTGCCATCTATTGCTAAAAGTTTAGACAACGCGCCACTTAATGAAATGATATTTGATTTAAGTCTCATATCTGAGTTTATTGTTAAATCTCCGGAAAGCGTTGCAGAGCCATCATAGTTAACTACAAAAGCATTGGAAGGATTACTACCTGCCAAACCATTTTCAGAATTGACATCACCATTACCTATCACAAAAGCAACACCTACTGGTGTACCTGTATACTGACCATCTACAAAATAATAGGCTGGATATTGACCCGGAATTACCTGATTTGGATCACCAATTCCAGCTGCATTATTAACCCCTATCGCTAACATGGCTACATTATCTGCAGTGGTTCCCAGACCCATTGAGGTAGCAGCTTGGTTTGTTGCAGTAGTTCCTCTGTTAAGAGCCATAGACGCATCTGCTGCTGCAGTATTGTATTTCCCCATTGCAACTGCACTACCACCGGTTCCAACTCCGGAAGTTACATCTCCTGCAATATTTTGATAACCAGCAGTAAAGTTCGTAGTACCCCAAGAAACATTCTCTT
>CAJWDI010000096.1:0-5259 GCA_913031185.1 uncultured Flavobacteriaceae bacterium
TCTTCTAAAGACGCGTCTGCCTCCAATTGAAAATCGATATTTCTGTTTTGATCCGAGATTCGAATTTCTTTTTGTACACTAATATAGCCTGTATAAGACACTTCAAGGCTATAGGTCCCAACAGTTAAGCCTTCTAGCTTATAAACCCCCTTTTCATCGGCAACAGTTCCTTTTTCAAGACTTTTAATAAAAACATTGGCATAGGCCAAAGGCTTATTTTTAGATTGAATTTTGCCTTCAATGCTAAACAGCTGCCCGTATACAAAAGGGGAGCTTAATAGGCATAATAATAGGATGTGATTAAAAGGTCTCATTGGCATTATTTTTCCATTTATTTTCTATGATGAGCGCGAAGTTACAATTTTTTTTAGATAAGACTAAAAATTTATTTATATTTGCTTAAAATACACAAATGGCTACGCTTTCAGAAGAAAATTATTTAAAAGCAATTTTTCATTTAGCTGCAGATGACGTTGTATCGGTCAGCACCAACGCCATTGCCCGTAAAATGGACACAAAGGCTTCTTCGGCGACTGATATGATTCAAAAATTGTTTGAAAAAGGTCTGATTGACTATCAGAAATACAAGGGGGTAAAGCTCACCGAAAAGGGGCGACTTGCTGCAGTGTCTGTGATTAGGAAGCACCGTTTGTGGGAAGTTTTTTTGGTTGATAAGCTTCATTTTTCTTGGGACGAGGTCCACGAAGTTGCCGAACAATTAGAACACATCAAGTCTAAAAAACTAACCGCTGAGTTGGATGCGTTTTTAAAATTTCCCACAGAAGACCCCCACGGTGATCCCATCCCTGATGCCATGGGAAACATGCCTTCTTCTCAAAAGCTGTTGCTGGCCAAAGTTAAGCAGTCACAGCGTTGTATTTGTGTTGGCGTTAAAGACTCAACACCAAAATTTTTACAGTATTTAGACAAGCATAAAATTGCTTTGGGTACTGAAATAACGGTGCTTTCTAGGGAATCTTATGATGAATCTATGGCGGTAAAAATCAACAACATTCAACGGTCAATTTCCAAAGAAGTTGCCCATAATTTATATGTAAAAATAGCCTAAACATGCTCGAAATTATCATTCAATATTTTGAATCTATCAACCCTGTTTTAGCCGCGCTCTATGCCTCACTTTTTACCTGGGGTTTAACCGCTCTTGGGGCCTCGCTTGTCTTCTTTTTTAAGGGCATGAATCGGGGTTTTCTTGACGGTATGCTTGGCTTTACGGGAGGCGTAATGGTGGCCGCAAGTTTTTGGAGTTTATTAGCTCCAGGCATAGCAATGAGCCCCGGTGAAGGTTTTGTCAAGGTCATGCCTTCTGCCATTGGATTTGGATTGGGCGCATTATTTTTATACGGCTTGGATAAAATACTCCCGCATTTGCACATTAATTTTAAAGAAAGTGAAAAAGAGGGTGTTAAATCGCCTTGGCATAGGACCACTTTGCTGGTGTCAGCCATTACCATGCATAACATTCCAGAAGGTCTTGCGGTAGGCGTGTTGTTTGGCGGTGTAGCGGCTGGAATTCCAGAAGCAACCATCGGTGGGGCAGTGGCTTTGGCCCTAGGTATTGGCATTCAGAACTTTCCAGAAGGGATTGCAGTTTCCATGCCACTAAGACGCCAAGGCGTTAGCCGTTTTAAGAGTTTTTGGTATGGCCAATTATCGGCCATTGTTGAGCCAATAGCCGCTGTTTTTGGTGCTTTGGCAGTCACATTTTTCACCCCCATTTTACCCTATGCATTGGCCTTTGCTGCAGGGGCCATGATTTTTGTAGTCGTGGAGGAGGTCATTCCAGAAACACAACGCGATAAATACACGGATATAGCGACCCTAGGATTTATAGGGGGGTTTATCGTCATGATGACCTTAGATGTGGCTTTGGGTTAGCACTTACAATTACCATCCCCGCAATTTTTAGCATTGTGCTTTTTCCAAATTCTTTTCCTAAGAAGAAATAAAACAGCACCTATAAAGGTCGCCAAAAGGACAAGGGTCTCTAATATTGGGTTCATCGGATTAGTTTAAAATTTGAAAAGCGATTAAAGCAAAAATATACGCAATTATACTCATACCCACAAGCTGTAAGATGGGCCACTTCCAACTTTTAGTTTCCCTTTTTACTATGGCAAGGGTGCTCATGCACTGCATGGCAAAGGCATAAAAAAGCAACAGTGAAATTCCCGAGGCTAGCGTAAAGACTTTCCTGCCATCACTGTAGCGCTCATTGGCCATTTTTGTCTTGATGGTATCAATATTTTCACCTTCTGAGGCACTTCCCACGCTGTAAATCGTGGCTAGAGTTCCAACAAAGACCTCTCGTGCGGCAAAAGAAGCGACCAATCCAATTCCTATTTTCCAATCATAGCCCAAAGGCTTGATCACGGGTTCTATTGTTTTACCAACAATGCCTATATAGGAATGCTCCAAACGGTAAGCAGCGATTTTATCGTCGAGCTCAACCTTTGGGATATCAGCGTTATTTTGTGCAACAATATTTTCAGCATTTTTAAATTTTTCTCCTGGCCCAAAGGACGCCATGACCCACAATACAATGGAAATGGCCAGGATAATTTTTCCTGCTTCTAAAACAAAGGTTTTGGTTTTTTCAATCACAGTAATGAGTACATTTTTAAGTAAAGGCAGTTTATAATTTGGCATTTCTACAACAAAAAAGGACTTGCGCTCTTTTTTCATTACACGATCTAATATATAGGCTGAAAAGATGGCCATTCCAAATCCGATAAGATAGAGTGACATCAAGGTTAATGCCTGGTAGCTGAATCCCAAAAAGGTGCCTTCTGGAATGATCAAAGCAATGATGATGAGGTAAACTGGCAGTCGTGCGGCACAGGTTGTAAAAGGGACGACCAAAATGGTGATCAATCGCTCTTTCCAATTTTCGATGTTTCGGGTGGCCATAACAGCAGGAATAGCGCAGGCTGTTCCAGAAATTAATGGGACCACACTCTTCCCACTGATGCCAAAACGCCGCATGATGCGGTCCATCAAAAACACAACCCGGCTTATGTAGCCACTTTCTTCAAGAATAGAAATAAACAGAAACAAAAAGGCAATTTGGGGAATGAATATCACCACCCCTCCAATTCCTGATACCACCCCTTCGGCGACCAACTCAGTTAGTTTGCCGCCATTGGGGAAACTGTTTTTGACCCACTCTGCCAAGCTGGCAAAGGTGGTGTCTATCAAATCCATTGGAAAGGATGCCCAGTCATAAATCGCCTGAAAAATAGTCATTAATATCCCAAAGAAGATAAGATAACCCCATATTTTATGTGTTAAAATTCGGTCTAGTTTACTCCTAAGGTCTTTGGCTTTTGAGCGGTCTATGACCTGACATGTTTTAAGCACCCCATTGATAAATTGATACCGCTTTATGGCCTCTTGTTGTTGCAGGCGTTTGAGCTCTGAAATAGACTTGGTTCGAAACTGTGAAACATCCAGTTCTTTGCGCGCCAATTTACCAAAATTCACATCTTGGGCTATGACCAACCACAGTTTGTATACTTCTTGATTTGGAAAGGCTTTCTGCAAGCGGTCAAAATAATTGGGGTCGATGCTAGTGGCATCTAGACACTGCGTTTTTGGCAGGGTTCTATATCCTTCAATTAAGCTTTTTAAGACTTGGAGCCCTGTGCCTTTTCTTGTACTGACCAAAGCGATTTTGGTGTTTAACAGTTTTTCAAGTTTAGGGATGTCTAATGTAATGCCTTTTCTGGCCATGACATCGCTCATATTGATTACCAAGAGCGTTGGAATTTTTAAGTCTTTAATTTGGGTAAATAGGAGCAGATTTCGCTTTAGATTCTCGACATCAGCAACGACAACAGCCACATCTGGGAAGTCTTTGTCTTTTTGGTTGAGTAACAATTCGATGACTACATTTTCATCAATAGAGGACGCGTTGAGGCTGTATGTCCCGGGTAAATCCAAGATGTGTGCTTTGACGCCGCGGGATAATTTACAAACCCCTTCTTTTTTATCGACTGTAATGCCTGGATAATTCCCTACTTTTTGATTCAAGCCCGTTAGTGCATTGAACACCGAAGTTTTTCCGGTGTTTGGGTTCCCAATGAGCGCAACCTTGATTTGTTTACCCATCGATTCTATCAATTAAAATAAGCGCGGCGGTGTCCTTTCTAATGGCCAAAAAACTGTCGTTTACGTTTAAGTAAAGGGGGTCTGAAAAAGGCGCTAATTGTAAAAGCTTGACCTCGTTGCCAGGGAGGCACCCCATCTCCAAAAGTTTGAGTGGAATATCTTTTGAAGAGCTGTCGATTATGACCCCGCGCTCTCCTTTCTTTAAATCAGCTATTGTCAGCCCCATTCTTATTTAGATTCATTTTAAATCAAACAAAAGTAACAAAAGATCAATTATACATACTGGCTTTTAACACTTTTATATCATCTAAAAGTGTTTTTATCGCCTCCGGATCTGTGCCATCATAAAATCCACGAATTTGTTTGTTGGCGTCTATCAGCATAAAGTTTTCGGTATGAATCATGTCGTAAGGTCCCCCATCTCCAGCTGTTTTTACGGCCAAGTAGGAGGTTCTGGCCAGGTCGTAAATTTGCTTTTTATCCCCAGTAACTAAGTTCCATTTCGAGTCTATAACCCCTTTTCTTTTGGCATAACGTTGCAATTGTGCAACGCTGTCAATTTCTGGTGTAACAGAATGGGATAATAAAAGAATGTCTGGATCTGAAAGCGTTTCTTGCTGAATTTCATACATGTGTTCGGTCATGATGGGGCAAATGGTTTGGCATGTGGTAAAAAAGAAGTCGGCGACATAGATTTTGCCTTCGTAATCTTTTTGTGTAATGCGTGTTCCGTTTTGATTTACAAGTGCAAAGTCGGCAATTTTATGGTATTTTTTTTGGTATTGAATGCTGCTATCGACCAATTCCGGATTCACTTGTGCCGGCTGGTAAATGGGCAGCACCCTTTCGGGCTTCAATATGTTGTAAAAAGCCGTTAGAATAAGTACGGAAAGCCCCCCCATGGTCGCTATAAATATCCAGTATTTTTTGAGTGTCTTCAGCATGCTTTTTAAATCGAAAGACAAAGGTACAATACAAAGCTTAAATAGTGAATTAAAATTGAATTCAAATCTGTTTTTAATTGGTTTTGTTCCTATGTTGAAAACTGCTACATTTGTCATCCAAATTCAACACCCTTTATGGAATTGTTCATTAAAATATCTCAGTTTCTATTAAGTCTTTCACTGCTTA
>CAJWDI010000097.1:0-5163 GCA_913031185.1 uncultured Flavobacteriaceae bacterium
ATATGATGCCTTTTGTAAGTTTAGATGTGCCTTTGACGCGGTCGGTAAAGATAATGGGTATTTCTTTAATTTTAAATTTTTTGTGAAAGGCTTTGTATTTCATTTCAATTTGAAAAGCATAACCTACAAACTTAATCTGATTCAAATCTAAAGATTCCAAAACTGTCCTTTTATAGCAGACAAATCCTGCAGTTGGATCTTTAACTGGCATACCCGTAATGATGCGTACATACCAAGACGCGAAGTAAGAGAGTAAAATCCTAGACAGCGGCCAATTCACAACATTAATGCCATTTTTGTAGCGTGAACCAATGGCAAAATCAACTCCATGTTCAGCACACGCTTTGTAAAGCGCAATCAAAGAATTGGGATCATGAGAAAAATCGGCATCCATTTCAAAAATATATTTATAATCCCGTTCTAATCCCCACTTGAATCCCGCTATATAAGCCTTGCCCAGACCCGATTTTGACAAGCGGTTTAGTAGAAATAATTTGTTAGAAAATTCGCTTTGAAGACTACAAACCTTATCTGCTGTTTGATCTGGAGAATTATCATCCACCACCAAAATATGAGTCTGCGGATGTAACAAAAATACCGCCCGCAAAAGTGCCTCGATATTATCGATTTCATTAAAAGTTGGAATGATGATGAGTGCGTCTTTCATAAAACATGGTACGGCAAGCAAAAATAAGCTATTTATACGAGTCCTATTATACAAAATTTCTTCTTAATTTTGTATATGCTTCGAGAGGTTATTTCAAATGACGGTTATGTATTGTGTGCACTGCTAAGCCTCTTACTATTGTTGATTGTAAAAATACTTCATTCCAGACGTTTGATTGATTTTTTAGGGTTCCTAGGAAATTCTAACTATTTACGAATCTACTTAAAAGACCACTCTTTTTTTGACAGTTTTGACGTCCTTTTATTCTTTAATTTTTGTTTGAACGCAACTGCTTTTGGTTATATTGCTTATGTGGCATTGGTTGGAGATGTTGCAATGAATGGCAGCATATTTTTTACTGCTTTTGGATTGATTGCCTTGGGGATTGTTTTAAAAATTGGATTTGAACTTCTTATTGGATTCGTCTTTGACTTGTACAAACCCTTAAACGTTTTAACATTCCAACAAATCAGTAGCATCAACTTTGCTGGTGTCTTATTGCTTCCGATGAATGCACTCCTTGTATTTTATTTAAACTTTGAGAAATCTGCAGTCCTAATTGTAGTACTTTTAGTATTGTTTGTTTTGATCTTGGGGATGGTGAAGACCATTCAATCCAATCTAAAACTCATTTTAAGTAATTTCTTGTATTTTATTTTATATATTTGCACCCTGGAATTTGGACCCTACATTATAATTTATAACTATTTAAGTCAATCCAGTTACTTATAGAGCACCCATTTTATGAAAGTAAAAACCATTTTAGTTTCACAACCCGAGCCAAAGGTCGAAAACTCACCTTATTTTGACTTACAACAAACTCAAAAAGTAAAAATTGATTTTCGCCCCTTCATCCATGTCGAGAACGTTACAACAAAGGAGATTAGATTACAAAAGGTAGATTTCTCCAAATTTTCTGCGATCATTTTAACCAGTAGAAACGCCGTTGATCACTTTTTTAGAGTGGCTGAATCCATGCGTTTTAAAGTTCCAGATTCAATGAAGTATTTTTGTCAGTCTGAGGCTGTTGCCTATTACTTGCAAAAATATGTGGTATACAGAAAGCGTAAAATTTATGTTGGCAAACGCACCTTTGCGGACCTTCTGCCGGTCATTAATAAGTACAAAAACGAATCTTTTTTACTGCCTTCTTCTGACAAACTTAAGCCTTCAATTCCTATCGCTTTAGATGAATTAGGCCTCAATTGGAAACAAGCTGTTTTTTACAAAACAGTCATTAGTGATTTATCGGATTTGGCCGATGTATATTATGATATTTTGGTATTTTTCAGTCCGTCTGGAATTGATTCTTTATTTCACAATTTCCCGGATTTTAAACAAAATGACACACGTATTGCTGTTTTTGGGAACACCACTGTCAAAGCCGTCGAAAATAAAGGTCTCCGCGTGGATATATCAGCTCCTAATAAGGATACACCTTCAATGAGCATGGCACTTGAGCGTTACATAAAAAAAATGAACAAAAAGTAGTTCACTTCCTATCCTACTAGCTCAAGACCTGTTTTTATTCAAATCTTAATATCGTATATTTATAGAAATTCTCTGAATAATGAAATTTAAGCTTTTCTTGCTATTTGTAACAATATTCATTTTAAGTTGTACTGATGAATCTAGTGATTCCGCTGCAGCAGAAAACAACGCAGGTGATTTCTTTCCAAGTGACACCAATAATTACTGGAAATATATAGTGTCTAGTAGTAGTGAAGAACTGCCCGATATGGACTTTACAGCCTTGGATTCGGTTTATGTTGCTGAGTCTTTTGATAACGCCATCTCATTAGCGGCTAATGACGGCAGCTCGGCCAATGGGAGGATGAATATGATTTTAACCTCTGGCAACTTATACAAAACTAACAATACATTGGAATTGGATGGGAGCCTTGATCTTTCTGAAAATTTTTCCGCTTTGGGACTGGCAGAAAGCTTTAGCTTGACAAATCTGACCCTCTATGATTTAGAGGCTTCCAACGAAAGTATTATGTTTACAGAAAGTGGTACGTTTTCAAATTCAATTCCTATTCAAGATACCGAGGTACCGGTTGATATTAATTTTGAAATCCAAACTAAAAAATTAAATTTTTACGATTCTAAAACAATCAACCAAATAAATTACAGCAATGTTTTTGAGGGCGAACTGGCGCTATCGTTGGGCGCCAACACCACAATTTCTCTGTTGGGCTTTCCTCAAACCGTTGCATTTTTAGATCCTCAAAACATCCTTTCCGTAAAGTATTACTTCGCAGAGTCTATTGGGATGGTAAACGCTCAAGCGTCTCAAGGCTTCACTTTGTCAGATGAATTTTTGAATTTATTAAATTTAGCCAACATTCCATTAGAAATAACGCCCAGCTTCAATAATTCAAGTTCAGAAGTGTTAAGTGATTATGTATTGGAATAACAATGGTTTATTTAAAAACTAGTAGCATAAAGATGCCGTAAAGCAGCACTAGAAAAAAGCCTTCTTTGAGTTGTAATTTATGGCGCTTTGTCAGTAAAATCAAGGGCAAGATAACCACTGCAAATACCAACATCCAGAGTACATCTCTTGATAGAATTTGAGCATCTTTAACTGGGATGCTGTCCACCATTGCGGTCAAACCTAAAACGGATCCAATATTAAAAATATTAGAGCCAATAAGATTCCCTAACGACAGGGCTTTTTCTTTTTTAATGACTGCAATAATGGAGGCCGACAGTTCTGGAATACTGGTGCCTAAAGCAACTAAAGAAACTGAAATAACAGCTTCACTGACGCCCATTTGTGCGGCCACTACAATAGCACCATCCACCAACCAATCCGCACCATAAAACAAGGCCAGTCCTCCAATGGCCAGCCAAATAATTATTTTAAAATAGGAAACTTCAGACAAATTATCCATTTCGGGATCTGTTTCGAAATTGGTGCGTCGCGATCTTTTGATGAGCAAAATAATAAACACCAACAATGCGATGAATAAAATAGCGCCCTCAAAAGAAGTCAATTGCTGGTCATTGTGCATGAAGGCATAAACGAGCAATGAGAAAATGACCAAGGCGGGCCAATTAAATTTATAAAAAGAAGGATCGACTTCAATAGTTGTACAGATGGCAGTAATGCCTAAAACAAGCCCAATATTAGCAATATTTGAACCAATAACATTGTTAATTGCAATGGCAGGCGCACCTTGAAGGGCGGCATTCAAACTCACCAACAGTTCTGGAAAAGAAGTTGCAAAAGACACCACAGTTAGGCCAATAACCATTTTGGGAAGGTTCAATTTTAACGACAGCCCCACAGAAGCACGCACCAAATATTCTCCTCCAATGACGAGAAGTACAAATCCTATGAGCATAAAAACAACCTCCATTTTAAATATTTTTAACGAATATAGTTTAAGATTTAAAAATAGCTGAATATATCCAAAAGAAATTCTATTTTTGAAGTATGAAATTCGTTTTCAAATACTTGGCCAACCTAAATAAAATGTTTCTACCCAGTTACACTAAACGCCGACTGGATTTGAGCAAAGCCACTAAATTGCAATTGGTCCTTATTGGCTGGCGTACCTTTGTCACCTTAAGAGCTCTGGATTAATTTTTTGTGTTTAATACGTTTATGGCCGCTCAAATGTTCAGATTAGAAAAAAACAACGATTTTATAAGTTTACACAGCCCATGTTCTAGTACCCAAGCGCGATTTTGTTTAGGACGCGGTGGAAGTCTGGATACACTTGTGGTTGAAAACACCAACATTGTCACTAACCTCAGCCCAATTTCCCCTCAAAAAACGTATCCCTCTTCTGTGCTATTTCCCTTTGCTAACAGAATTAAAGACGGAAAATACAGTTTTAACAATAAAAATTACGCCTTTGATTGCAACGAGGTAGCAGCGAACAATGCCCTTCACGGTTTGGTATACAATAAAACTTTCAATTGTGTAGCTCACAAATTGACGTCTGAATTTGCCAGTCTCCAATTGCGTTATGAAACCGATAAACCTGAAGACAGTTTTCCATTTTTTTACCGCATTGACCTGTTCTATAAATTAACAAAAAATGGCTTATCACTAGCAATTACTGTATTGAACACTGGCGAAAACAAATTCCCCTTCACCTTGGGCTGGCATCCTTACTTCAAAACGTCTGATATAAATCAAAGTGCGCTGCGTTTTTCCAGTTCTAAAAAATTGGAAGCCGATGCGAGAAATATAACCACTGGTGTGGTCGGCTGTGATTTAACCATGCCTTATGGCTTAAAGGGTGTTACACTTGATGATGCCTATATTTTACAGGCGCCTGTGGTTGAATTTATAACCCCAGAATACGATGTGAAACTGACGGCATCTGAAACAGAAACCTATTTACAACTCTACACCCCAACAGGTCTTTCTGCTATAGCTATTGAACCCATGACTGGGGTTTCTGACAGTTTTAACAACAAGATTGGGTTAAAAGAACTCCACCCAAAAGAAACCTTTCAAATTTTCTGGGATTTAG
>CAJWDI010000098.1:0-5013 GCA_913031185.1 uncultured Flavobacteriaceae bacterium
TTTATAAAGACGCTAAATTCTGTAGATTCAAATGGAAAAAAATTGGGCTTTATAAGTCAAGAAATTGGACGTGAGATCAATACCATTGGATCCAAGGCCAACTTTGCGCCCATGCAAAAACAGGTCGTACAAATGAAAGATGAGCTCGAAAAAATAAAAGAACAACTCCTTAATGTGCTCTAAGATGTTTAACGGTAAACTCATTGTATTTTCTGCCCCATCTGGCGCTGGTAAAACTACCATCGTTAAGCACCTGCTAAGCAAAGATGCGCTGAACTTGGCGTTTTCAATCTCGGCGACTTCCCGCCCCAAAAGAGGTGAAGAAATCAATGGTGAGGATTACTATTTTTTATCTATAGACGCGTTTAAAGACCACATCAAGTCTGGAGATTTCTTAGAATGGGAGGAGGTCTATCGAGATAATTTTTACGGGACTTTAAAGTCGGAGGTTAAGCGCATATGGGCCCTTAAAAAGCATGTGATATTTGACATTGATGTTTCAGGAGGATTACGAATTAAAAAGAAATTTCCGGAAAAAACATTGGCTGTTTTTGTAAAGCCGCCCAGTATAGACGACCTTAAAATTCGGCTCAAAAAAAGAGAAACAGAATCAGATGATAAAATCAATATGCGAATTTCAAAAGCCTCTGCAGAACTTGCAACTGCCCCGCTTTTTGATTGTATTATTGAAAATAAGATTTTAGAAACTGCACAAGAAGAAGCGCATCAAACAGTCTTAGATTTTATCAAGTCTTAAAATGTTGGCATTATGAAAATTGGGCTTTATTTTGGTACTTTTAACCCGATCCATGTGGGGCATCTCATCATTGCCAACCATTTTGCAGAACATTCTGACCTAGATCAAGTCTGGTGTGTGGTAACCCCTCAAAACCCCCACAAGACAAAGCAAAGTATTTTAGACAATCGGCAACGCCTACAAATGGTTGATTTAGCCACAGAGGACTACCCTAAAATTAAATCTAGCGCGATAGAATTTGGATTAAGCCAGCCCAATTATACTATACATACGCTGACCTATTTGGAAGAAAAACATCCAGATTACAGCTTTGCGCTTATCATGGGAGAAGATAATTTAATGTCTCTAAACAAATGGAAAAACGCAGAGGTGATTATCGCGCGTTATCCCATTTATGTGTATCCTCGAAGACTGAACTCCTCACACCAAAATGTAGTTGCAAAAGGCCGTATTACCAAAGTTGGGGCGCCCATTATTGAAATCTCGTCCTCTTTTATACGGGCAGCAATCAAAGCGGGAAAAAATGTGCAACCCATGCTGCCGGAAGCGGTTTGGGTTTATTTAGATGAAATGAATTTTTATAAATAATATGGTTAAAATTGGTCCTATAGAATTGCCTGAATTCCCGCTCTTGCTCGCGCCCATGGAAGACGTAAGCGACCCCCCTTTTCGCGCGCTTTGCAAAGAGCAAGGAGCCGATGTGGTTTACACCGAATTTATTTCGAGTGAGGGGTTAATCCGCGATGCGGCAAAGAGCACCATCAAACTTGATATTTATGAAAAGGAACGTCCGGTGGGGATTCAAATTTTCGGAGCGAATTTAGACAGCATGCTCCGTGCGGTTGAAATTGTAGAAAAATCCAATCCCGACATCATTGATATTAATTTTGGTTGTCCTGTAAAAAAAGTTGTAAGTAAAGGCGCCGGGGCCGGTATTCTTAAAGACATCTGTTTGATGGAAAAGCTGACCGCTGAAATGGTCAAGCGCACCCATTTACCTGTGACTGTAAAAACGCGTTTGGGGTGGGATTACGATTCCATTCGAATTGTGGAGGTGGCAGAAAGGCTTCAGGATGTTGGCATAAAGGCCCTGTCCATTCACGGTCGCACCCGTGCTCAAATGTATAAAGGTAACTCCGATTGGGCGCCCATTGCAGCAGTCAAAAACAACCCTAGAATGCACATTCCAATTTTTGGAAACGGGGATGTAAATTCTCCAGAGCGCGCCGTTGAAATGCGGGACGTCTATGGCTTAGATGGCGCCATGATTGGGCGTGCCAGCATTGGAAATCCTTGGGTTTTTAGGCAGATAAAACATTATTTTGAAACGGGGACACACATGGCTCCTGTTGGAATGACAGAGCGCATTGAAGCGGCGCGAAGACACTTGAAAATGGCCATCGATTGGAAAGGCGAAGTCTTGGGGGTCTTAGAAACCAGACGGCATTACAGTACCTATTTTAAAGGGATTCCAGATTTTAAGCCCTACCGCACTAAAATGGTCACAAGCGACCACAGTGTGGATGTGTTTAATGCTTTTGATGAAGTCGAAAAAGTGTTTGGCGATTACCAGTTCGCCTAGGCTACAAAGTCTACTTTCTTAATGCGCCAAGAGGCCAGTCTTGAGGCAATGGTGCCTAAAACCAATATGGTTGAGAATGCAATACCGACATTTGCCCATGTCAAGACTACTGGGTAGGCCAATGTGGAAGTGATCATGACCAATTCAAAATGTTGTTGAAATAAAATCACAACGACGCCCAGCAAAAGCCCAGACAACCCGCCTAAAACAGTCATTAAAACGCCTTGTGCAAAAAACACCCTTTGAATTGCTTGTTTGGTGGCTCCCATGCTAAATAAGGTTTTCAAATCTCGTTGTTTATCTAAAATCATCATGATAATAGAGCCTACAATATTAAACAAAGCAATGCTTAAAATGAGGGTGAAAATAAGGTAGACTGCCAGCTGTTCAGTGTTGAGCATTTTGTATAATGCTGCATTGAGTTGCATTCTGTTTTTGACCACAACTTGGCCTTCAAATAGCCGCTCCAGTGCTGCTTTAATTTGTGGCGTATCGGCGGTTTCAGTGGTTATGATTTCAATGGCACTAACGGCGGACTTGGGTAAGCCCAAAAGATATTTAGCATTTTCAATTCCAGTAAACACCAAGGAGTTATTAAGATCCTCATTGATTTGGAAGAGGCCAACATTAACAACTTTCATGCTTTTAAAAGCGTCTTTTACCGACATCAACTGTCCGGTTCCTGGCTTGGGCGCATACAAACGAATGGTTTTTGTAATGTCATAGGTTTTAAAGCCCAAAGTATTGCTGAGGTCCCAGCCCGAAACAATTTGAGGCAAATCGGATTCCATCCAGTCGCCATAGGACACAATAGAATCAATGGTGCCTTGGGGGTAATGTGTGTCAACTCCTTTCAGGCGTACGGCTAAAAATTTGTCTTCACAGCGCATTAAAACCTGGTCTTCCGCAATTTCTGAAAAGGAGGCAATGCCCTCGATGTTTGCCATAGTTTGGCGTTGTTCTTTAGTGAAAATAAAGTTTTTGGTTTGTTTGGGGAATAGTTTTAAATCGGGATCAGTAAGGGTAGTGAATTCTAGGCTAAAAGCCTTGAGTCCGGAAAAACCCGAAAGAACAATAAAAAGAGCTGCCGTTCCCACAACGATGCCAATGCTGGCGATTATTGTGATGTAATTAATGGCCTTGCTTTTACTTTTAGTAAATAAATACCGTTTGGCTATGTAGAACGAAAAATTCAATCAGGATTTTTTTCTTTTATCAAGCAAGTCAGGATTTTGGATGGGGTTATCGGAATGCTTCAAAGAATGCTCAATTTGGTCGATATACTCAAGGGAGTCGTCTAGAAAAAACAACAGTTTGGGCATGCGGCGCAGTTGGTGCTTGGTGCGCTTGGCTAGTTCATGTTTGATGAGGGTGGCATTAGAGGCAATGCCCTCCATTAGGGCTTCTGCTTGCTGGATCGGGAAGATGCTGAGGTAGACCTTAGCAATAGATAAATCGACGGTCACACTCACTTTGCTGACCGAAATAATGACGCCGCGCAAGCCGCCTTCACGGGCAGCACCCTGTAGCACTTCTACCAAGTCGCCTTGGAGGACGGATGCAATCTTTTTTTGTCTTTGACTTTCCATTGGGTAAAAATACTATATTTATTATGGATTTGCGCTTTGACCATTTACGAAATTTATAACAGGCTTTGAGATGTTTAAAAATGGTCGTAATATTGCAGCCACTTTAGGTCCCATAGCTCAGTTGGTTAGAGCATCTGACTCATAATCAGAGGGTCACTGGTTCGAGCCCAGTTGGGACCACCCTTAAGCCCCTTCTTAACTGAGGGGGTTTTTGTTTATTAACCGTCTTAAATAGGTTAAACTTGCATTGATTATATTTGAGTGTTAAAATCATTAAACTAAAGTCAAACATTATGAGCAGTAAATTTTTTGGGAACAAAGCCGCAAAGCAAGTCGATAATAAAAAAGGCGGGAAATCAAAATTTAGCAACCATAACAAAAGAAAAACGACCGCGGTTAGGAAAACAGGGCGCGGGAAATAAGGCTTTGTTAAAATTTTGAGATTGCTCAAGATGGGCCCGAAATTTTTTAAAAAAGTCAAAAAGGTATAGTACAATTTAATTAATTATACTCTATGCTTAATTTGTTTTTTTTGTTTTATTATATAGTGTTTTCATTCTGTTTTTGATGATTAATTAATCTGTTTAGACCCAAAAAACCACCTTTTGTAATACAAAAAGGCACCCTTTGGGTGCCTTTTAAGTTTAAAAGTATGGCAACGCCGCTTTTTGAAAGGTCTATTCTTCAGTCTCGGCAGGGGCCTCTGCAAGAAAATTCATCATGCCGCCAAGGTCAAACCAATCGCCACCACCAGAAATTTTGCCATCTACAAATGCAAAAGAATGGTATGACGTAAGCTTTACAGATTTTCCTGTTGCAACATGGTCTGCGGTCCAAGTGCCATAGGTTCTTGTACTACCGTCAAACGCGCCTGTTTCTGGATCGACTCCTGGCAACCAATAGTCGGCAGTGTAATTCATATTATCAAATTCAGTTTGGTAATTGACAATGGCCGCCTTAAAAGTTTCTAAATCCGCCATTTCAGAGCCATAGACGGGCATATGCCATTCTATTTCGCTATGCAAAAGCTCAAACATGGCCTCTGGCTTTTCAGCTTGGTGGAGCTCAAAATATTTTTGTGCCGT
>CAJWDI010000099.1:0-4977 GCA_913031185.1 uncultured Flavobacteriaceae bacterium
ATTTTGCAGGACAAGTAAAGGAGTCACCACCATTGGTAGAAATCCAGTGATTTACACCCCCAACATGAATGATATTTGCATTATTAGGATTTACTGCCAGTGCAAGATCATAATAATATTGGCCACCATCGTCAGATCCATTATCCTGCCACCCCATCATGTTTATGTTTGAAGTTGATGCAGGCCCTCCGGGTTGGGATCCACAACATTTGAATTCCCAATTCACACCCTGATCTTCACTAACGTATATGCCATATAGTCCGGACCCACCATTAGCGACCCCAGTACAGAGTGCTACAACCTTGTTTGGTGAGGCGGCGCTAACTGCAATTTCTGTTCGTTTTTGTTCATCCCCAGAATTCGGACTTGGCCAGCCATTACTATACTCCGTAAAACTGCTTCCGTTGTTGGTAGATTTATAAAACGATGTTGTACTTGTATTTTCTTTGACGGCATAAATGACTTGGCTGTTGGTTGGGTGCACTTCCATCTCAAGCCAAATTCCAGACATTTTTTGTGAAAAGGAGTTTCCAGAATTTGAAGAGTAATATAGGCCTTGATTTGAGGCCACCCATAATTTTCCATTATGGATCATAATTTCTTTAATCTCAATTCCTGAGTTAAATTCTCCCGATCCAATGTTCGTAAAACTAGAACCCCCATTTGAAGATTTGTATAAAGTTCCACCACCACTAAAGTAGATGATATTTTCATTGTTCGGATCAATTTCTAGGGAATAAACAGCGCTTATTGGAAGTGATTTTGATAAACAGAACCAATTTTCTCCTTTATCATTTGAACGCCATAAACCAGCTGTAGCTGTTCCAGCATAAATAACATCAGCATTTGATAGGGATTGTTCTACACAATAAATGTGAGCAGCCCCAGGTGCGTATGAACGACTTGCGGCATCTATATCAAAATCGAAAGGACCTCTTGGCTCCCATACAGATGAAGATTTAACACTCTTAGAAGTTGCTTTTAAGTATTCTTTAGAAGGTAGAGCAGTAGTTCTACTAATAGATCTTAGCCATCTTTTGTAATATTGTGTGTGCTTGTTTTTAACAAATGGATGTGTTTGGTAGTATTTTGTGTATGCCTCAGTGACTTTTCCTACATCAGGTGTGTCGCTGTACATCAATTGAATCCATCTTGGATTTTCATCTGTGCCATTTGCATAACGCACTTCTAACTGCGCAAACATAGAAAAGCTAATAAGAAAGAAAAGGGGAAGGAAGCGTTTTTTCATAATATGATTATCTTTTATTGTCTAGCAATAGTTACAAATTTACGTGCTTTTTACTTGACTTGAGTGTCGTGATTAATGCCATAAAAAAAGCAACATTAAGTTGTTTTATGATAAAAATGAATAAACTAACTTTTTAGCTTTAAGCCCAGCTCGTCCATTTGGTTATTGTCAATATTTGCCGGGGCATCAATCATCACATCTCTACCAGCGTTGTTTTTAGGAAAGGCAATGAAATCTCTAATCGATTCTGCGCCGCCCATTAGAGCACAAAGACGATCTAATCCAAAGGCAAGTCCTCCATGCGGTGGGGCACCGTATTCGAATGCATTCATTAAGAAGCCAAATTGTTCTTGCGCTTCTTCATCGGTGAAACCAAGGTGTTGAAACATGAGTTTTTGAAGTGCCCTATCGTGAATACGAATCGAACCGCCACCAATTTCAGAACCGTTTAAAACCATATCGTAGGCATTCGCCTTAACTTCGCCCGGAGCAGTGTCAAGTTTGTTAAGATCTTCTGGTTTAGGAGACGTAAAAGGGTGGTGCATTGCATGGTAGCGATTTGTTTCTTCGTCCCATTCTAGAAGAGGGAAGTCTACCACCCAAAGTGGTGCAAATACTTTTGGGTCTCTCAACCCAAGTTGCTCTCCCATTTCTAAGCGCAATTCACTCATTTGTTTGCGCACTTCATTTGCATTTCCACTTAGAACCAATATTAAGTCGCCAGGATTAGCCTCAGTAGCATTTGCCCAAGCTGCTAAATCCTCTTGTCCAAAGAATTTATCTACTGATGATTTACAGGAGCCATCTTCGTTATATTTTACATAGATCATGCCTTTGGCACCAATTTGAGGTCGCTTTACCCAATCGGTTAATTTGTCCAGTTGCTTTCGCGTGTATCCGGCGCAGCCTTTTGCATTTATTGCCAGGACTAGTTCGGCATCATCAAAGACTTTAAAGCCTTTGTTTTGCGCAACATCATTGATGTTTTTTAATTTCATATCGAAGCGGATGTCGGGCTTGTCATTTCCATAGTCTCTCATAGCTTCGTCGTAAGTCATTCTCGGAAAATCTTTTAGGTCAACATTAATGACTGTTTTTAATAAGTGCCGAGTAAGATTTTCAAAAGTATTTAAGATGTCTTCTTGTTCAACAAAAGACATTTCGCAGTCTATTTGAGTAAATTCGGGCTGGCGGTCCGCACGAAGGTCTTCGTCACGAAAGCATTTTACAATTTGGAAGTATTTGTCAAAACCAGAAACCATTAGGAGTTGCTTAAAGGTTTGAGGTGATTGAGGTAGTGCATAAAATTGACCCTCGTTCATTCTGCTAGGTACCACAAAATCTCGAGCACCTTCTGGTGTTGATTTAATTAAAACAGGTGTTTCTACTTCAATAAAATTTTGATCTGCGAGGTATTTTCTAGTCTCTATGGCAACCTTAGATCTAAGAATCATGTTTTCGCGAATAGGATTTCTACGTAAATCCAAATAGCGGTATTTCATTCTTAGGTCATCACCGCCATCTGTGTCATTTTCTATTGTAAATGGTGGTGTTTTTGCAGCATTTAAAATAACCAAGTCTAAAATTTCAATTTCAACCTCACCTGTAGGAATGTTTTTATTTTTTGAACTGCGTTCTATCACTTTTCCTTTAACTTGAATAACAAATTCGCGACCTAATTTTCGCGCCTCAAGGCATAAAGATTCATTAGTTTCCATATTGAAAACCAGTTGCGTAATTCCATATCGGTCTCGAAGATCTACAAAGGTCATCCCTCCGAGGTCACGCGATTTTTGTACCCAGCCACTGAGTGTAACTTCTTTATCTAAATCGTTTAGGTTAAGTTCCCCGCATGTATGTGATCGTAGCATATTTTGTTCTTTTGAGCAGCAAAAATACTAAAATGTATCGAGCTGTCACCAGATAGTGACGAGCAATCATTAGGTAAGTGTTTTTGTTTGGTAAATCGTAATGATTTATAACTACAAAACCAAAGAGTTTTCATTTTTAAAAAGCATCTGTAATGTAGTATACTTTTTCTCCGAAATTATTTTTGACGATCGAAACAATGTCAAAACAGATTTCGTTGTGAAGGTCTTCTTGTTCAATATATATTTCTGCAGCCTCTCGCAGTCGATATTCTTTTTTATAATCAATAGATTCGTCTGGGAAACCACACTTAAATGTAGATCGGGTTTTCACTTCTACAAATACCAAGATGTTTTGTTGCCTTGCAACGATATCAATTTCATAGTGAAGATGTCGCCAGTTCATTGCAATTATTATAAAGCCCCTGTGTTTTAGAAAGTCTTTTGCAATGCTTTCCCCCAGGCGCCCTAATTTGTTGTGTGAAGCCATTTAATTAAGGTATTCGTTTGCTTGGTTTTTAGCCTGAGGGGTAAAAGAGATGTTTTGGGATTTATAATCCGATTAAAACTTGATTTGTTGTAACAGTAAAGCTTGCCTTTTTCCCAAAAAGAAGAGGTAAGTTTTCATTTATATGACCAACAGGAATATTAAATGCCACCGGGTATGTGTATTCTGAAACCACATCACGAATAATTTCTTCAGCTGTTTTTCCAAATGGAACGATATTGTCGTTCATTCCGTTCATACCACCAACGATTAATCCGCTAAGATTTTCGAGCATTCCGGCTCTTTTTAGAGCTTGCATCATTCGGTCTATGTGGTAGAGGTATTCGTCAAGGTCTTCTAAAAACAGAATTTTACCATCGGTGTTTAGCTGACTTTTAGAACCTAAAAGACTATAGAGTATTGATAAATTTCCCCCAACGACGACTGTTTTCACTGCGCCATTTTTGTTGAAAGAATGCCCTTTAAATTTGTAAGAGACCTTTTCTCCAAAAAGAATATCTCGTATATTTTTTATAGCTCCACCTGTATTTTGAGGGTAAGTGATGGGCATTGCCGCATGAAGTGTAGGGATGTTATACCATTGGTGAACATGTGAATGAAAAACAGTTATGTCGCTGAAACCAATGAGCCACTTTGGATTTGTTTTAAAGCTATGCCAATCAATGTAATCAACAATATGAACGGAACCATAACCACCTCTGGCGAAAAAAACAGCTTTGATTTTGTTGTAATCCAGCGCCCACTGAAGATCCTCTGCGCGCTCTTGCGTTGTTCCAGAAAACTGATGGTGATTTTTAAATAAATTATTTCCAAAACAAACATTTAAACCCCAAGATTTTATTTTGGTTATGGCAAAATCCAGCTCTTCAGGACTTACTTTACGGGCAGTTGAAATAACCGCAACGGCATCCCCCTTTTTAAGTGCAGATAACTCAGTTTTTTTCAATGACATTTGTTTTATCACGGACTAAAGATACTAAGTATAGTTTAGTCGTTTATTTTTTCCGTACTTAAATTATTTTGATTCTTGATGGGACTCTATTTTATAAGCTGATTCTATTGATTAAAAAATTCCCAATTCAACTTAATCTAATTCTTATATTTGCTACTCATACAAAATCACTTTCTGATGTCTAAAGAAGTAAAAAGATATACCATAACGGCAGCCTTACCTTATACCAATGGGCCGGTACATATTGGCCATTTGGCTGGCGTTTACATACCTAGTGATATTTATGCGCGCTTTTTACGTTCTAATAAAAAAGACGTTGTGTTTGTTTGTGGATCTGATGAACACGGTGTTCCAATTACGATTTCGGCAAAGAAAGAGGGCGTTTCACCTCAAGAGGTTG
>CAJWDI010000100.1:0-4512 GCA_913031185.1 uncultured Flavobacteriaceae bacterium
TCATCTCAACTAGCTGCTAAACAGAGAGCTCAGCAAAATAAAAAGGCTGAAGATAAGAAGAAAGAACTAGAAGATTTTATTAGACGTTTTTCTGCCAATGTCGCAAAATCAAAACAAGCAACTAGTAGAAAAAAGATGATTGAAAAATTAAATGTTGAAGAGATTAAGCCCTCAAGTAGACGTTACCCTGCCATTATATTTAAAAGTGAAAGAGAAGCAGGTGACCAAATTTTAAACATTGAGGGATTTTCAAAATCATTTGACAAAGAATTGATGTTTAATGATGTTCATATTAATTTAAATAAGGGAGATAAAATAGCCATAATCTCTAAAAATTCTAAAGCAGTAACTGCTTTTTTTGAGATTATTAGTGGAAGAGATAATCCTGATTCTGGAAAATTTAATTGGGGAGTTACAACAACTCAATCATATTTACCTCTCGATAATTCTGAGTTTTTTCAAGATGGAAATTTAAATCTTGTAGACTGGTTGCGACAATATGCTCAAACAGAAGAGGAGAGAGAAGAAGTTTTTTTACGTGGATTTTTAGGAAAAATGATTTTTAGTGGGGAAGAGGCCCTCAAAACGGCCGATGTCTTATCTGGAGGGGAGAAAGTACGTTGTATGCTCTCGCGGATGATGATGCTTAGGGCGAATGTTTTAATGTTAGACGAACCAACCAACCACTTGGATTTGGAAAGCATCACCGCCTTTAACAACTCTCTAAAAAACTTTAAGGGTACCGTATTGTTTACCACCCACGATCACGAATTTGCACAAACTGTCGCGAATAGAGTTGTAGAGTTAACACCCAAAGGTGTCATTGACCGTCACACCACGTTTGACGAGTACATGCAAGACGATAAAATCAAGGCATTACGAGAAAAGATGTACAGTTGATTGCAGCAGGCTTAGCTATTGAGCATGACAGGCATCACCAACATGGTAACTAGCTCACCTTCATCCAAACCATCAACAGGCGTTAAAATACCGGCTCTGTTAGGTAAACTCATTTCAAGCTGAACTTCTTCAGACTCTAAATTCCCAAGCATTTCATTTAAAAATCGGGAATTGAATCCAATTTGCATGTCATCCCCTTGGTAATCACAAGTCAGACGTTCTTCAGCTTTGTTGCTGTAATCAATGTCTTCTGCAGAAATATTCAATTCTGCACCTGCAATCTTTAGGCGAATTTGATGGGTGGTTTTATTAGAAAAAATAGAAACACGTCGCACCGAATTTAAAAACTGATTGCGCCCAATGGTCAATTGATTGGGGTTTTCTTTTGGAATCACTGCCTCATAATTAGGATATTTACCATCGATCAATCGGCAAATTAAAATGGAATTCCCAAAGGAAAACTTGGCATTGGAATCATTGTATGCAATGGTCACATCTTCATCGGCTGTAGCTAAAATCCCCTTCAACAGGTTGAGTGGTTTTTTAGGCATGATAAACTCTGCCGTTTCACTGGCTTTAAGATCGGTACGCGTATACTTTACAAGCTTGTGTGCATCTGTGGCTACAAAAGTCAGATTATCAGTTGAAAATTGAAAAAACACCCCACTCATTACAGGTCTTAAATCATCGTTGCCAGCCGCAAAAATTGTTTTATTGATGGCTGTTGCAAGCATGTCTGAAGGTACAACCGTTTGGCTTGGATCTGTTAATTCTATGGGTTTTGGAAATTCATCGGCACCAGCATAGGCAAGCGCATATTTACCATGATTAGAACTAATTTCAATGGTGTTATTAGATTCAACAACAAAGGTCAAGGGTTGTTCTGGAAACGTCTTCAACGTATCTAGCAAAAGCTTTGCAGGAACTGCAACCTGTCCTTCGCTATCGCTTTCAACCTCTAAAGTCGTAGACATGGTGCTTTCCAAGTCACTGGCAGATACTGTCAATGTGGATTGCTGCAATTCAAATAGAAAATTATCTAGAATGGGAAGCGTATTGGAATTGTTGATTACACCCCCAAGTACTTGCAATTGCTTTTGTAAATAAGTACTAGAAACTATAAATTTCATAGATTGTATTGTTTGTTATAAATTCCCTGATTTGTACAAATATATCTCTTAAGCCTCAATAATTAAAAATAACTTATTAACATTATGAGGGGGCGTTAAAATTTAAAATCAATCGTCAAAAAACTGAATGGTAACACTATCCATCATATCCAATCCCATAAGGGTGGAAGCGCCACCAATAGTGGCTTTATTACTTTTATACATGGCAATCTCTAAATAATCGGAAGAATTAAAAACGGCCATTCCACGGCCCTCATCATTCCGTTTATAAATGGGAATTTCAAAATTTACAATATCAGAGTAGCGTTTGTATATTTTTGTAAACTTATGATTGCGCGCCATGATTTCAAAGCGTCGGTTTTTTTGTATGGATTCAAAAAAGGATTTTTTAATGTTAGTGATCACATTGTCATAGCGATCTATATAAATAACGTGCCCCATCAATTGGTGATTTTTATCACTAATGAAGGGCGTGATGTTTTTTATGGGCTTAATATCCGAAATGGTTTTGCCAATGACCTCTAAAGTTCCGCCCCGGGCAATGTGCGCAGCGACTTTAACAAATACATCTAAAACAGGAAAACTGCCTAAAATTTTATCGTGAATATTAATTTCAACAATATGATCCGGTTTCATTTCTGTACATACCATGCTCAAAATTCCATTGTTAGCACATATGAAATAATGCCCATTTAAAGCCATGGCAATATGCGTATTTTCGGGGTTAAGCTCAGAGTCAACTCCAATGATATGAATACTTTCTTTTGGAAAACTATTGAAGGCATTCTGGATGATATAGGCGGCCTCAATGACACTAAAAGGAGAAATATTATGAGAAATATCAACAATCTTAACATCTGGAATTTCAGAAAGCAATGCCCCTTTTACGGCACCAACAAAGTGTGCTTTCATTCCAAAATCGGTAGTTAAGGTAACAATTGACATTAAAAATTTATCTGTTGTATTTTAAATAAATAATTATGAGGGTGCCTGTATGACATCGTCCCTACAAACCTACATAATTTTTTGTTTTTAATTTTTATTAACAGTCTAAATATTTAAGTAAAATTGTTAGTACTTTTATACCGTATTTTTTATTCACAAAACTGTAAATATTTTATCATTTGAACGAAATTATTTTAGAGTTAGAACAAATTTCTCCCAAGGAATTTTTCGGTCCTCAAAACAAAAACATTGAACTTCTTAAACGTTATTTTCCCAAGCTAAAAATTGTTGCAAGGGGAAATAAAATTACAGCCTTTGGTGATGAAGATTTGCTTGAAGAATTTGACAAACGTATGGAAATGTTGTTCAGTCATTTTACAGCTTACAACAATTTGGATGAAAATATGATTGAAAGAATACTTACAAGTGATTCTAAAGATGATTATACCACCTCCAATGAAAGTGGTAAAGTATTGCTTCACGGCGTCAATGGACGTCTTATAAAAGCACAAACCACCAACCAGCGCAAACTGGTCGATGCGGTACGTCAAAACGACATGGTTTTTGCTATAGGACCGGCCGGAACCGGCAAAACCTATACAGGGGTGGCGCTAGCAGTTAAAGCACTCAGAAACAAAGAGGTAAAGCGTATTATCTTAACCAGACCTGCGGTAGAGGCTGGTGAAAATCTAGGCTTTCTCCCTGGAGATTTAAAAGAAAAGTTAGATCCTTATATGCAGCCGCTATACGATGCACTTAGAGATATGATTCCCGCAGAAAAATTAGACAATTACATTGAAAAAGGAACCATTCAAATTGCACCGCTGGCTTTCATGCGCGGCCGTACTTTGGACCATGCTTTTGTAATTTTAGACGAAGGTCAAAACACCACCCACGCACAAATGAAAATGTTTTTGACACGCATGGGTAAAAACGCCAAATTTTTATTGACAGGGGATCCCGGTCAAATTGATTTGCCAAGGCGGGTCATTTCTGGCTTAAAAGAAGCCTTACTAATTTTAAAGGACATCAAAGGGGTTGGTATGGTGTTTTTAGATGATAAAGACGTGATTAGGCATAAACTTGTCAAAAAAGTCATTGAGGCTTATAAAAATATTGAAAATAGAGAATAGACCATGAAGACGCATCAAACGCTTATGGGAACTGATTTTAAGTTTCCAGGGCAATCAAATGTTTATAAAGGAAAGGTCCGCGAGGTGTATACCGTTGGAAATCTATTGGTTATGATTGCTACCGACCGCTTGTCAGCATTTGATGTCGTTATGCCAAAAGGCATTCCATTTAAGGGGCAAATTTTAAATCAAATTGCCACCAAAATGATGAAAGCAACGGAAGACATTGTTCCGAATTGGTTGCTTGCAACTCCAGATCCCAATGTAGCCATTGGTCATTGTTGCACCCCATTTAAAGTAGAAATGGTCATCAGAGGCTATATGTCTGGGCATGCGGCCCGAGAATACAAAGCTGGAAAACGCCTGCTGTGTGGGGTAAAAATGCCAGATGGTATGAAGGAAAA
>CAJWDI010000101.1:0-4076 GCA_913031185.1 uncultured Flavobacteriaceae bacterium
CGTTCATTTTCCATTAATTCTTCTTGTGGAATGACCTTTAAGAATGAAGGGTGCTGCTCAATAGCATATTCAATTTTTTCTACAATTTGTTCTATGGACTCGTTGTCATAATCAATTTCTAGCGGTGATTTGATTTCCATGGATTGTAAAATATTTTTCTTTTTAATGCGGATACCTTTCTTATCAAAAGCCCTTCTAAAACCATCGATCACAATTGGTACTACAATAGGCTGATAGTGTTTAATGATGTGAGCTGTTCCCTTTCGAATAGGTTTAAAAGGAGTCGTAGTTCCCTGAGGAAAAGTAATAACCCAACCATCGTCTAATGCTTTTTTAATATTTGATATATCACTCATTTTTACTTGACGGTTAACATCCTTTCCTGAATCGCGCCAAGTCCGTTCTATGCTTATGGAGCCTGCATAAGCAAAGATTTTTGGCAATAGACCGGCTTTCATGGTCTCTTTTGCTGCGACATAATAAAGATTAAGCTTTGGATTCCACAAATAGCCCACATTTTTCAAAGTATCATCTCGACCACTCAATGCTGCATTAAAGACGTGAAACATGGCGACAACATCCGCAAAATAGGTCTGATGATTTGATATAAAGAGAACGTTGGTTTGTGGAAGTTCACGTAAAACATCAGAACCCTCAATTTTTAGTTCATTGAAACCGTGATAACGTTGGTGGCTAATGGTTCCTAAAATACGGATGATCCATTTTTTAATAAATAAATATTGCCCAAAAATATTTTTTTTAAAAAGACCCATGCATTAAGGAAAATTGAAATGCAAACCTAAGCTATTTTTTTAAAATTAAATTCAATAAATATATAATTTCCATGAGAATCATGGCGGTAGCACCCCAAACTATATGTCCATTAAGATTGAACGCAGGGACAGAAACCGAAAATCCATAAGAAGTTTTGACCTTTGTTCTTATTTGATTTTTTGCATTCATGATAGCATTCAATGAAACTTCAATAACAGACTCTACCTCAGAAATTTGTGGTTTAAAATCCGGAATTTCATTGGTTAGACCAATGAAAGGAAATACATTGTAATTACTTGGAGGAATATAAACTTCTGAAAGGTTTGTTATGATTTGAATTGCCTCTGATTGCACCCCAATCTCCTCCATTGTTTCACGTAATGCGGTATGTTGAAGATTAAGATCTTCTGCTTCGGGTTTTCCACCAGGAAATCCAATTTGACCTGAATGAACATCAGGACTTGGCTTTCTCAGAATAAATGCCAAATAGGTATTGTCGTTTTTCCCTGGATAAAATAAAGCCAGAACCGCAGCGAGTTTAGCATTATCAATTAAGTGCGATGTTTGTTTTAACAAAACCTCTCTGAATGGTGGTGCCATTTGCAGTTGCGCTTCTTTTCCGGGCAATGCATGGGAATTAATCGAACCAATAATTTTAGAAAATGCGTCAAATCTCATATATTTCGCCTTTGATGTAAAACCAATAAAATATGCGGTATCTTATCCTGTTGTTTGTTTTTTTCTTGAACTGTCAAGATAATAAATCTAAAAAAACAAAAGAACCCCCAAATTCACTTGTGACTGCCAAAGTTTCTAATATCCCAAAAAAAGAAAAAGAATCCGAAACTGCATTTTTGCTAAACGATCAGAATGTCATGGAGTTCTTTTTAGCCTATGATAAAGAAAATAAAGAAAATAAAGTACGCATCACCACTGATTTTGGTGTAATCGATATTGAATTATTTGAAGCTACAAAATTTCATCGATCCAATTTTATTTACCTGACAAAGAAGAAATATTTCAACAATACGCAGTTCTACCGAGTCATTGACAATTTTATAATTCAAGGCGGAAATAGCGATGATCAAAAAACACTCAATAAGCGAAAGAGAATTGGACGCTATTTATTGCCCAATGATCATAAAAAAGGATACAAACACGATCGTGGGATGGTCAGTATGCCCAGCAGTGCAGTGGCCAACCCTTACAAAATGGCCTCTCCTTTTGAATTTTTTATTGTACAGCAGCAAGGAGGTGCTCACCATCTCAATGGTGACTATGCCGTATTTGGAAAAGTGATTTCTGGTATGGAGGTCGTTGATAAGATCGCTGCTGTTCCCACAGACCGAGGCGATTGGCCCCAAAAAAATGTATACATCAAAAAGGTTGAAATCATTAATTAGGCGTAATTGTAATATTTTTTCAATCAGCAGTCAATTGTTACGGATAGTCTATTAAAAACAAGAAATGGATAGATAAAATTTATAACTTTGTACAAATCCACTTTATGACCATCACACAATTACACTACGTACTGGCCGTTGCCGAACATCAAAACTTTACAAAAGCAGCGCGTCATTGCCACGTCACCCAACCCACGCTTAGCATGCAAGTTCAAAAACTGGAGCAAGAGTTAAATGTTCAGATTTTTGACCGTGGAAAAAAGCCTATTGAACTTACTGCTGTTGGAGCTAAAATTGTAGCACAGGCAAAAAATATTGTAGCTGAAGCAGAACGAATTAATGATATTGTAGATCAGGAAAAAGGCTTTATTGGGGGTGAATTTAGATTGGGTATAATTCCAACGGTCATGCCTACATTATTGCCCATGTTTCTTAAAACTTTTATCAAGCATTTTCCCATGGTGAAGTTAAAAATTGAAGAACTCAACACAGACGAGCTTGTTAACCGGATCCATGAGGGGCATATAGATGCTGCTATTGCAGCCACTCCTCTTAGAATGAATACCATTAAAGAACGCGTTCTTTTTTACGAACCCTTTGTTGGCTACATTTCACCAAATCATCGATTAACAGATAAAACCGCAATTGAAATATCGGACTTAGACATCAATGACATGCTTTTATTGGAAGATGGTCATTGTTTTAGAGAGAGTGTACTTAATTTGTGTAAAACTCTAAAAGAACAACAGAAAGAACCTTTTCAATTGGAAAGCGGCAGTATTGAAATGCTGGTTAAACTTTCTAATGAAGGACTAGGTATGACCTTGCTCCCATATTTGAACACATTGGATTTAAAATTAAAGGAAGAAAAAAACTTACGCTTCTTTACGAATCCACCTCCAGCTAGGGAAGTGAGTTTAATTTATAATAAAAATGAACTAAAGATTCAAATTATTGAAGCCATTCACAGAACAATTTCTGGAATTATAAGGGGCGCCATAAAATTTCAAGATGTTGAAATTATCAGTCCTATCGCAAACAAAAAGCCTTAGACTAAATCCACTGAGCAACAACTCAGTTCCGGATGTTTATTAATCAATGTGAAAATAAATTCTTTAAGTTCCTCTTTTTCATAGGGTAGCAAATGCTGCATGGCCTTTTGAACTTCAATGTAAAATAATTCGGAGTCAAAAATAACTTTCTTTAGTATTGCTTTTGTATAAGCAAACATTGCTCTTGGCATTGGATATAAATTTAAAATTAGAAAGGTAATTTTATATTATAGTTTAAGGGATTTTAAGTTTGTTACAATTTATGAAAAATTCCGTTTTTAAACGAAAAAATTAACATTTAAGATTTAATTTTAAGTGTCCATTCGAAGGAAAATTTTGAAACCAAATCTCCGCTAGCGTCACGCCCCTCAGATTCCAATAAAATGGTTTGTCCCGTACCAGTATCAATGGCTTTTTGTAATGCATTGTCGATTTCAAGTCCTTGGATGCATTTAAATGTAATGTGTCCTTTTGCCTTTTTGGTGAATTGGGCTTCATTTCGCAAGACTAACATCGAAATATTTTGATTCAATGCTTTGATTTTAAGAATGATGAGCGCACCTGTACTCAATTCTGCAGCCATGCCTTGAACCGCCCAAAACATGGACTTAAATGGGTTTTTATTGATCCATTTATGTCGCACGCTCACATGGCATTTTTCAGCATCGACTCGCTTAACACGAACCCCACATAAAAAGGCGGACGGTAGGTTAAAAATGAGAAAAAGGTTGAGTTTTCTTGGTGAAAATAGCATGTAATTTATATTATATTACAGCGAATATAATCAATATATTTATTGTTTTAAAGCGGTTTCATAGGAACCAAAAAGTAATTTTTTAAAGTTACT
>CAJWDI010000102.1:0-3911 GCA_913031185.1 uncultured Flavobacteriaceae bacterium
TCCCTTTCGTTATATCAATTGCAATGTTTTTAGGAATTATTGGCGGTATGGCCGCATGCGTTTACGGCGGTTTTTCAACGCTGGAAGATTATATTACTGGTATTCAATTGGATTTTATTCCCTTCCATATAACCTATGCTTTTATTAAAACATTTGTTTTTGCCTTTATACTAGCAACGATTCCCTCTTTTCACGGGTACTATATGAAAGGAGGCGCTTTGGAAGTTGGTAAAGCCAGCACCATCGCCTTTGTGTGGACAAGCGTGGTCATTATTTTAATCAATTATATATTAACTCAAATGTTGCTAAGTTGATGATTAAAGTTGAAAACTTACACAAATCCTTTGGGGACGCAAAAGTATTAAAAGGGGTTTCTACTAATTTTGAACAAGGAAAAACAAACCTTATCATTGGTCAGAGCGGCTCTGGAAAAACAGTTTTTCTAAAATGTTTATTGGGCCTTATTGATTATACTCTAGGAAGCATCTACTATGACCAGGAAAGATTTGATAACCTCACAGATACTAAAAAAAGAATTCTTCGCTCCAAGATTGGAATGGTATTCCAAGGCAGCGCCTTGTTTGACTCAATGACCATTTTAGAAAATGTTATGTTTCCTTTACGAATGTTTACCAATCAAAGCGAAAGTGAAATGCAGGATCGTGCCGATATAGTACTCAAGCGGGTTAACTTAGTGGATGTTCATTCAAAAATGCCAAGTGAAGCATCTGGTGGAATGCAAAAAAGAGTCGCAATTGCTAGAGCAATTGTTAACAATCCCAAATATCTCTTTTGTGATGAACCAAATTCGGGATTAGATCCAAAAACAGCTATCGTTATAGACAACTTAATTAATGAAATTACTAAGGAATACGAGATCGTTACGGTCATCAATTCTCACGACATGAATTCAGTAATGGAAATTGGTGAAAAAATTATTTTTCTAAAAGACGGTGAAAAAGCCTGGGAAGGCAGCAAAGAGACCATTTTCAGAACAGACAATGAAGTCGTTTCAGACTTTGTTTATTCCTCTAATCTATTTAAAAAAGTAAGAGAAATGTACCTGAAATAATAGAGTTTAATCCGTTATAATCTCAATGTTTTCAAGCCCACTATTATCGATAAGCCAAGATTTTAACGCCTTGATGTTTTGAGTTTTTAGACTGTCTAATATTGTCGATTTCCATTTGACCTTAGCAACATAAATCGTATCGGTGGCTCTAAAATCGGAAGATTGCAGAAACTTAGAATACCCAAAAGACAATAAATCAGGAAATTGAATTTTTACATCCTTGGCAATATTCAGAAAATTTGTGTTAAAACTAGAGTTTTGTGTATCTTCAAGTACTAAGTTTAAACTATCAATTGTATAATTTAAAGTCTCGATTTTATCTAGTGCAATATCATAGAGCTCTAAAATTTTATCTGTACTACGGTTGCTATTTCCATTGATTATAAGTTCAAAAGATTTTATCCCTTCAAACTGATTTAATTCATTCAACAAATCTGATTTTGTTGCATCACTAACATCCCCATTGAAAGTAAGTGTTATTGTTTTTAAATCCTTATCAATTTTTTCACGCTGCAACCAAAGATTAGGGTTACTCTTAATTTCATTATCTAAAAAAGCATTATATTCTATATCATATTCTGATTCTTTTAAGACATTATAAAAAGTCCAACACGCATAAAGCGTTAGCGTAAATGCAAATGCTGCGGCAATTCTGGCAATATTTCTACGCCTTATAGAATTAGCATAAGTAACCATTGGAAAACGTAAAAATTTCAATAAAAGAAAGGTCGCTAAAGCGATAAATATGGTATTGATTGTAAACAAAATCATCGCATCACGAAAAAATCCCCAATTGCCTTGGGAAAGTCCGTATCCAGCAGTACAAAGCGGTGGCATTAATGCAGTGGCAATGGCAACTCCAAAAATTACAGTTGCAATGGTTCCCTTTTTTGTACGTGCAATAATCAGAGCTGAACCACCAAAAAAAGCGATTAATACATCTCTTATATCTGGCTCAACTCTACCAAGAAGCTCAGAGGTTTCAGTGTGTAATGGAAAAAATCTAAAAAACAAAAAAGCCGTAAATAAACTTAGCACTAACATTGTACCCAAATTAATCATTGACTTTTTAAGTGTATCAATATCATTAGTAGCTATTGAAAGACCAATGCCTAAAATAGGGCCCATTAATGGCGATATTAACATGGCCCCAATAACTACCGCTGTTGAATCGGCATTTAGTCCAACTGAACAGACAAAAATAGAGCAAATTAAAATCCATGCAGTAGCTCCTTTAATTGAAATATCAGCTTTTATCGCAGAAATAGTGGCTTCTCGATCCGTATCGTGACGAAAATCTAAAAGCTCAATAAGAAACAACTTTAAAGACGAAAAAAGACCTTTAGCGTCCTGTTTCAAAGCTGATTTGGAGTTTTCAAGAGATTCCTCTTGAATTTCCTGATTAAAATTACCGTTCATTATTTGATTTTTTAAATATCTTGATCTTAAATCTATTTACAAATTTTACTATTCTTACTTTTTGGAAATATAAGAAAAATTTGTGTTTTATTTATCTATCAATTCAACTTCAGCATTAGGATTAAATGCATACATCCGTCCTGAGTCTATTGCGATACACTCATAACGGGTACGTCTTTTATTTCCTTTTTTATACGTTTTACCGTTAGAAGCTATAAACGTTGATCCGGGACTCACATCAAAAATATAAATTTTATCATTAGGGGGGTCAAGTGATTTTAAAGCTAATGACAAATGTATGTCTGAATCAGTAGTTGCTTTTGGATTCTTAATGTATTTAGCCAAAAGCGCTAAAATTTTATTTGGAAACACATCTGGTCTTAAAAAAGGTAACATTATCTTTTTAAACATCATTTTCCACTCCAGACCATGTGGTTGTATGCCATTACCATAAAAACGGTAAGCATGGTAATGTGCAATTTCGTGAAGTAGGGTTACAAGAAATCGGCAAGGGTTTAAATTAGCATTGACCGTAATTTGATGTTCTCCATTTTTAAGTTTACGGTAATCGCCATGGCGAGTTTTCCTGGCTTTTTTTACAATAATACGTAGATATTTATCATCTAAAAGTGGATGAATTTGGGCCTGGGCGGCTTCTGGTATGTATGATGTAATATTCTGATCCATTCAAAAAGTGTTACATACGCTCAGGAACATTAATTCCAAGCAAACCAAAGGACTTTTTAATTGTATCACCTACTACATTGCAAAGCTGAAGTCTAAACTGTTTTTCAGCAGCAGTTTCGGCGCCAAAAATGGAAATATTTTGATAAAAAGAATTGAACTCTTTCACTAAATTATAGGTGTAGTTTGCAACAATAGCGGGACTGTAATTGGCAGCAGCTTGCTGTATGGTTGCTGGAAAGACCTCCAGTTGTTTTAATACATTTTTTTCCTTTTCGTTCAATGAAACCGCAGCTAATGGTAACTCTAAATCTTCATCGGATTTACGCAAAATGGCTTGAATTCGCGCATAAGCATACTGAATAAAAGGCCCGGTATTTCCTTGAAAATCTACAGATGCTTCTGGATCAAATAAAATTGTTTTTTTAGGGTCTACTTTTAAAATAAAATACTTAAGCGCACCTAGACCGATGGTAGCATAGGTCTGTTTCTTTTCGTCATTGGAATAGCCCTCTAATTTCCCTAACTCTTGTGAAATTGCCTTGGCAGTTAACGTCATTTCAGATATTAGGTCGTCTGCATCCACGACCGTTCCTTCACGACTTTTCATTTTACCACTTGGCAAATCTACCATACCGTAGCTCAAATGAAAAAGGTTATTGGCCCATTCAAAACCTAATTTTTTAAGAATTAAAAACAATACTTTAAAATGATAGTCTTGCTCATTACCTACTGT
>CAJWDI010000103.1:0-3434 GCA_913031185.1 uncultured Flavobacteriaceae bacterium
CGCGAACAATTTGAATTTCTGAAAGGGCTTCGGAGGCAGGGGTATAATAACTCTCGGGATAGCCCAATACATCCGCACTGATGTCATAGCCATTTTGACGGGTATTAAAATTTGAGGTTCGGTTGGGATCTAGACCACGTCCGCCAATATTGAGTTGTAGTCCAGCATCGTCGTTTTGATAAATATTCAGCCCCGCAATTTGGCTGTATATTTGTCGGGCATTATTGGTGGCAAGATTTGCAAAAATATTATTCATAACGACCACCTCATTTTTTTTACCAGCGTAAATGGCCATTTCTTCTACATCAGCCATGCGTTTGACTGAAAAATATTGTTTTTTTACCACAGCCAGTTCAACAGATGACAACTGCTCTGTAAGTGGTTCCAAAACAACCTTTAACTCAAGGTTCTTGGAAGTATTTATGGTTGTCTTAAAAGGTTTGTAGTTATAGGAAAAATAGATCAAATCAAGGCTGTCTTTGTCTGCGACAAAGGCATAAGCGCCTTTGATATCGGTGGTTGTCAGCAATTGCCCAAATCCTGAAAAAATCTCAACAGATGCGATGGGCGCTTCTGTGAATTTATCGAAAACAGTTCCCGAGACTTCGGATTGCCCGAACGATAAAAGATTTGAAAGCACTAATAAATAAATAATTTTAAAATCCTTTAATCTCATCTTTAAAAGGTTTAATCCAGTGTTTGTGTTTGAACGATTCTTTTTGCATTAGCAAATCGATTTCAGGGTCAATAAATTGCTGATTAGTTCTGCCATTGAGCGATACATAGCTTTCCGCATATATTCCGATATTTTTATGCCCTTGGCTTTTAAAATGGGCTCCTAAATAATGTGCGTACTGCAAAATCATATCTGGTTGAAAGCTCATTTGTTTGATTTGAAGATCGGTCAAAAAATGACCATTTCTAACATAAAAAGAACGACCGGACGTTTTATTGACAACTTTAAAATTGGTGTAACCTATTTTCTCAACCAACATCACTCTCCAAGAAAATCGATACCCTTCCTCGCCCCAAAATAGTTCCGATGGGTATAAAACATATCTGAAGGGAACCACCATCTGAATGGCAAAAAAAACACCAAGGGTCCAAAGCATCCATTTAGGACGCTTGTAATTAAATTGATTTACATTTTCTATGGACGAAACCTTCAATAAAGAACGCAAGGGCTGAATGATTTTCTTAAGCAATGTGACGATCTTATTGTGGGTCTCGCCCTCAAAAAAGATCAAGGCACTGACGATCATGATGTATGGGAACATGCCTATGGGGAATAAAACGGCTGTAAAAACATGAAAAAAGACCACCATTGCAAAGCCAAAAAGTCTCGTCTTTCTGTAGAACAAAAGAAATGGAATACAGATATCGTAAAGCATACCGCCCCAACTCATAGCATAATGTACCCATTCTTGTTGCAATAAAGTTTCACCTATTAGGGGAATGTCGTATTTTGAAGGCATCCATATTTTGAGTGGCAATGCCTTTAAAAGCCAGTCCGAATTTATTTTTGCAAGGCCGGCATAGAAATAAACGATGATCATTAAGAGTTTTATTGCATCAACAGTCCATTGCGGGATTTCTTTGTATTGTTTTTTTCTAAAAAAGGCATCAATTGAAAAACATTTGTTGGCGGGTAAAAAAACAAGCAAAAAACTTAAAATACTTATGAAATAGTAGTGGTTTAAATAGGTTGTTTTTTCTAGGAGTTCTATATAGGTAAAACTCAAGAAAAACACCAGGATACTCAGCCTATACCACAAACCAATTGTGATGAGAACAGCACATAAAATACAGACTATAAAAAGCAGGTAGGTATAGCTTCCCAAACTCTCAACCCATTCAAAACCATAATATTTGAAATGAAATTTTGGCGCTACATAAACAGTTTCAATCCAGCCCTTACTCCAGAACCTCAGCATGCTGTAGAGCATCATCATTCCAAAACAAATTCTAAAAACCGCAAGCTTTGACGACGCTGTTGATCTTTTTAAATAATTATCAATCTTTAAAACCATTTAAAAAGTATATTTAATATTTAGTGATTAAGTTTAGTCACCATCCGCATCTACATAGTCGGTAGCAATTTGTAGAACAGATAACATATCTGTTTTTAAAAGGACCGTGCCAGCTTGTATATTATCGTAGGTAATGGCCATATCTAGAAAATTATTATTTAACTGATTTACAAAATTAGAATCCAGTCCCTCAATTGATGATTTTCCAAGATCAAGCTGTGCATTAATATCGCTGCTCAAGTTAAGCATGTCTTCAGTAGCAAAATTATCAAGAAACTGTTTTAAACTAGGATTACCATTGCCATTGAAAAAGGTTTTAATGGCGTCCATGGCCTCAAGTGCGAGTAATTTGCTGACATTTTCGTTGTGATAAGCTTCTACTTTTTCGGGGTAAATATTCCCAGCAGAAAAGATCCCAACTGGGATTCCAAATTTATTGGCTCTAAACCCTTTTTCGTAATAATAAATAAAATCATTGGTCATTTTATTGGCAGATGAAGTTGCTGTATTTTCTACAGATGCAATAAAACCAGCTCGGTAACTGCTCCATTCACTTTTGACATAATTGGTATTGGAAACCATTCTTTCAATAATTTCTGTCAGATAGTTACTAAAATTAGAGTTTGTGATGTAAAGGTTCAATATAGAAACATCGTCTTCTGCAATACCAAATAAAAGGTAATCCATGGCTGGAAAGCCTTGGGCAGAATAATAAGGTGAATTGTCTAAACTTGAAAAATTTCCAGAAGCAATCAAGGCATCAATATTTTCAGTTGATGCTGGATAAACATTCATTTTCAAATGATAGAATGTCTGTTCAGCTGGGCCAATATTGAACATTTCGACGTGTTGCCAGGATTTGTAAGCTTCAAGCCATGAAAAGCGAGTAGCTTCTAAAGTTTCAGTATTGGGAGTCGCATTAAAGGTTGCAATCGAAGTTTCTAGTTCCGATAGTTTGTCAGAAAAATTTTGATAATTGGGAATGATGAAATTATCCGCCCAATTGGTAAGCATTTGAGACTTTTGTTCCCATACGGTTTGTGAAGTAGTACTATCATCAGAGCATCCAATCAAGAACGCAACTGAAATTAGACTTAAAAAAACAATTTTTTTTATCATGATTCAGAAATTAATAAAAACCAGGTGCCTGCAAAGATAATTACAGGCACCCAGTTAACTGTTACAAATTCAAATAATTAACAATTATTATTTTAATAAATTCGTATTGGGAATTATTGCCAACCGAAAGCATTATCAATTAGAGCAATCATTCCTTGGTTAGGGTTAGTAATATAAATATCCTGCATATTATGAAAGTCTGCGAAGTAACCTCCATCTGCAGGTCCACCGCCTCCAGTGCCAATCAAAGCATGCATAACATTCTCATTACTCATATATGGCATA